>DATGSB010000031.1:0-2247 GCA_035303045.1 Actinomycetaceae bacterium
GTCGACGGCATCCTCGTGGGCACCGCCGCGATGGCCACCCTCGAGGCCACCACCAGCCCGCAGGTCAAGCAGCTGCTCGTGGACACAGTCGGCGTGGACGCCTGGGTGGGCGCCGGTCAGGCCGACGGGGGCATGGCCTCCGGCCGCAGCCAGCTCGGAGCCGACATCCACGAGATCGACAACACGGCGGCCCGCACCGGGCGCCTGCTGGACGAGGTGGCAGGCGACGCCGAGGCGGTGGCCGCGCGGCGCGAAGAGATCATCGCCGCGATCAACGGCACCGCCAAGCCTTACTTCGGCGACGTTGAGTCAATGACCTACGAGCAGTGGCTGCACCGCTTCGTTGAGCTCTCGCTCGCGTCGGGCGCCTCCGCCGACGGCGCCGTCTCCCGCGACGGCGACGGCTTCGACCTGGGTGCGGACTTCGGCGCCGACGTGGCCGACGGCACCCGCTCCGTCTGGCTCGACCCCACGATCCGCGAGCGCTTCCACCGCATGGTGCAGCGGACCGAGGCCCGCCTCGACCCCGCCGACAGCGGCCGTATCCCCACGGCGTTCCCGAAGGTGGAACAGATGGAGCGTCCGGCCGCCGTCATCGACGCCCTCGCGCGTCGCTACCCGGAGCTGTCGACGGCCATCCTGCACCCGGCCGACGCCGCGGAGTTCCTCGACATCTGTCGCATGGCCGGCAAGCCCGTCCCGTTTGTCCCCGTCGTGGACGCCGACGTGCGCCGCTGGTGGCGCTCCGACTCGCTGTGGCAGGCGCACGACGCTCGGTATGACGCCGACGCGGTCTGCGTGATCCCCGGCACCACGTCGGTCGCGGGCATCACCCGCGTCGACGAGCCCGTCGGCGAGCTGCTCGACAGGTTCGAGGCCGCCACCGCCGACCGGGTGCGCGGCTACCTGCCCTCCACCGAGGCCGTCTCGAGCCGCCGCCGCGGCCTCGTGACCGCGGCGAGCGGGCCGGTGGCCGACGTGCTCAACAGCCCGGACGTCGTCTGGGCCGGGCGCCTGGTGGTCAACCCCGTCCACCGCCTGGGCGTGCTGCACGCCTGGGAGATCGACGACGAGGGCGTGGGCCGCCACCCGGTCTCCGGCGCCGTCCTGACGCCCACGACCGACGCGGCCGGCGTGGACCTCACGCTGCCGATCGGCCCCACCGAGATGACCATCGCCATCACCCTCGGTGCTGCGGTGGCCACCGGCGCCGCACCCGTGATCAGCGACGAGGCCGCCGAGAACGCCATGCGCACGCTGCTGGCCACCGCCGCCGGCGTGGGCCGTGGCGGAGCTGGCGGGGCCGCGATCGACGCGCTGCCCGAGGTGGTCGACAGCGCCGCCACGGTCCGTTTCCGTTACGAGCCGTCGCTCGCCTCAGACCACACCGGCGTCACCGCCGGCAGCCTGCCCGCTGAGCTGGCCCCGTCCGCCGGGGTGCCCGACGCCCTCGTCGGCGCGGCCTGGCCCGCCGTGTTCTCCGTCCTCGGCCACACCCGCCGCCCCGGCGGGAGCGGGACCGTGGTGGAGGGACTGCTCGACCTGGTCCATCTGGACCACGGCATCCGCATGCACGCGGCGCTGCCCGGGCAGGCGGCCGACCTCGTCGTCGTCGCCCGCTCCGGCGCCGTCCGCGACACCGACCTCGGTCGCGTGGTCGAGGTGTCGGCCGAGATCGCCACCGAGGACGCCGACGGCACGCGCACCCCGCTGGCCACGCTGACCGAACGCTTCGCCATCCGCGGCCGCACCGGCCGCGCCGTGGTGGGTGACCCCCGTCCCGCGGGCGGCGCGCTCGTCGACGCCCGTGGCGAGGCCGTGGAGCCGGCGGAGACCACCCGCCAGAACCGGGTCGCCACCACCGTCGTGGCACCCCACGACATGACCGCGTTCGCGCTGGTCTCCGGCGACCACAACCCGATCCACGTCTCCGACACCGCGGCTGACCTGGCAGGCCTCGGTGGAGTGATCGTCCACGGCATGTGGCTCTCCGCCGCCGCCCAGCACGCCGTCCAGGCGTCCGACGGCACCACCCCCGCCCTGCGGATCGCCGGCTGGACCGCCCGCATGCTGGCCCCCGTCCGTCCGGGCGACCACATCACCGTCCGCGCCGTGCAGACCGGCCGCCACGCCGGCGGGCAGGTCCTCGAGGTCACGTGCACGGTCGACGGCGCCACCGTCATGGCCGCCACCGCGCTGACCGAGGCCCCGCGCACCGTCTACGCGTTCCCCGGCCAGGGCATCCAG
>DATGSB010000032.1:0-4809 GCA_035303045.1 Actinomycetaceae bacterium
GAGTTCCTCTACGGCGTCCAGTGGCGCAACACCATCGACGTCCTCCCGGTCGCCGAGCAGTACGCCGAACGCATCGCCGCAGTCGGTGACAACCTCGCCCGCTACGCCGCCCACGCCTACACCCGCTATCTCGGCGACCTCTCGGGCGGGCAGGCGATCAAGCGCCTCGTGCAGCGCCACTACGGCTTCGGCGAGGAGGGCGTGAGCTTCTACACCTTCGAGGCCGTCCCCAAGGCCAAGCCCTTCAAGGACCTCTACCGCGAGCGCCTCGACGCCCTCGACCTCGACGCCGAGGAGGTCGCCGACGCCGTCGCCGAGGCCGACATCGCCTTCGACTTCGCGGCCCGACTCTTCGAGGCCCTCGGCGAGCGGCACCGCGCCTGAGAGCCCGAGGCTAGCGCCGCGCGAGAATGATCGGCGCCGCCGTGCGCGGATGGGGGAGCACCTCGACGGGGTGGCGGTAAACCCGGGCGAGCAGTTCCGGGGACAGCACCTCCTCGGGCGCGCCGACCGCGGCGACATGGCCGCGATCAAGCACCGCCACCCGATCGGCGTAGGCGGCGGCCAGGTTGAGGTCGTGCAACACGACGACGACGGCCTCCCCCGCCCGGGCCCGGGAGCGGGCGAGGGCGAGCACGAGCTCCTGGTGGCGCAGGTCCAGCGCCGCGGTGGGCTCGTCCAGCAGCAGCACCCCGGCCTCCTGCGCCAGCACCCTGGCGAGGGCCACACGCGCCTGCTCGCCGCCGGAGAGGGAGCGAAACACCCGGTGGGCGAACTGCGCGGTGTCGGTGAGCGCCATCGTCTCGGCGATGACCCGGTCGTCGTCCTCCTCCCGCGGGGTGCCCAGCCACGGCGACCGGCCCATGGCGACAACCTCGCGCACGGTGAAGGGGAACGTCAGCGTCACCTGCTGGAGGAGCACGGCGCGGCGCATGGCCGCCTCGGTGTCGCTCCAGTGGTCGAGCTCCTTGCCGGCCAGGCGGATCGTGCCCTCGTGGGCGACGTCGCCGGCCAGCGCCGCTAGCAGCGTGGATTTCCCCGCGCCGTTGGGCCCCACGAGAGCCAGCAGCTCACCGGTGTAGGCGGCGATGCTCACGCCGTCGAGGATCTGCGCGGCGCCGAGCCTCACCCGCACCCCCTCCGCGGCGAGCGCGGGCGTGCCCAGCGGTGAGGGCTCGGGCAGCCGGGCGCGGCGGCGCAGCAGCCTCATCCCCAGCCTCCCTGGTAGGCGCGGGAGCGGCGCATGAGCCACAGGAAGAACGGTCCGCCGATGGCGGCGGTGAGCATCCCCAGCGGAAGGTCGGCGTACTCGACGGCCGTGCGGGCGACGAGGTCGGCGCCGACGAGCAGGGTGGCCCCGCCCAGCGCGCTCGCCGGCAGCAGCAGCCGGTGCCCGGGGCCGCAGGTGAGGCGGATGAGGTGGGGCACGACGAGGCCGACGAAGGCGATGACGCCGGCGAAGGCCACGCCGGCGCCCACGAGGATGGCGATGGCAACGATCGTGACGACGCGCAGCCGCTCGACGTTGACGCCCAGGTGGCGCGCCGCCCGCTCGCCGAGCGACAGCAGGTCGAGGCGCCGGGCGAGCACGAGGCTGGCGACGAGGCCGACGGCGATGAAGGGCGCCACGGTGAGCACCGCCTGCCAGCGCGCGCCGTTGAGGCTGCCCAGCTGCCAGAACACGATCTGTTCGCGGGCGGTGGTCGAGGCCAGGAAGGTGGTGGCCGCCACCATCGCGGAGGCGATCGCGGTGATCGCCACGCCCGTGAGGATGAGCGTGACGGATTCCGTTCGCCCACCGGAGCGCGACAGGCTGTAGACGAGGATCGTCGTCACGAGTGCCGCGAGGAAGGCCGCGGTGGGCACCGTCCACGTGCCGAGGAAGTTCCAGCCCATGACGATCGTGACGCTCGCGCCCACGGCGGCCCCGGGTGAGACGCCGATGATCGCGGGCTCGGCGAGCGGGTTGCCGAATACTCCCTGCATGAGCGCCCCGGCGGCTGCCAGCGCCGCGCCGACGAGGGCGGCGAGCGCGATGCGCGGGAAGCGCACTTGCCACAGCGCGGCCTCCCCCTGGGGATGGCTTGGCATCGGCAGCCAGGAGGGCACCGACACGCGCAGCCCGATGCCCTCGAGCAGACCCGCCAACCCGTGGGCGACGGAGCCGGCGACCTCGTTGGGCGGGATCTCCAGCTGGCCGCGGCCCGCGGCGATGAGGCACAGCGCGACAAGTGCGAGGGCCAACGCCGGCGGGACCCACCGGCGCCGGGAACGGGGGGCGGGCGGGGCCTCGGGGGACGGCTCGTCCTCCGGGGGCGCGGTGGTCGACGAGGCGACGGTGCCGCCGGCGCTCACGAGGCGTAGACCGCTTCGGCCAGCGCGTCGATCACTCGGCCCGTGCGCGGGCCGAAGTTGAGCAGCAGCGTGTCAGACATGTCGATGATCCGTCCCTCGGCCACGGCCTCAGTTTGAGCCAGACCGGGGATGAGATCCAATCCCTCGGGCCCGCCGACGGATTCCAGGCCGGAGGTGAAGGTGAGGATGATGTCGGGCTGGGCCTCGATCATCGTCTCGGAACTGATCGGGGTGAAGGGCTGGGCGAGGCCGAGCTCGGTGCCGACGTCGCGCGCGCGGATGGCGCCGATGAGGGCGTCGGCCCCGGAGCCGGGGCCACCCAGCAGCTGCACCGCCCCGCCGCGCAGGTAAAGGAACGCGACGCTGGGGGGCTCGGGCGTGATCTCGAGGCCCTCGAGGCTCGAGGTGATCTCGTCCTGGGTGCGCGAGACGAGCTCTTCGCCCTGCTCCGGTACGCCCAGCGCGCCGGCGACGGCCCGGATGTGGCTGGGGATCGTCTCGAGGTTGCGGGTCTCGTCGAAGAAGATGACCGGAACCCCGGCGTCACGCAGCTGCAGCTGCACCTCGCGCGGCCCGATCGTCGCGTCGGTGAGGACGACGGTGGGGTTGAGGGAGAGGATCGATTCGGCGCTGAGGTCGTGGGCCCCGGGGGTGACGACGGGTAGGTCGGCGGCCTCGGGGAAGCCGGTGGAGGTGTCGCGGCCGATGACGTTGTCGCCCAACCCGAGCGCGAAGGTGATCTCGGCGAGCGTGCCGTAGAGGTCGACGGCGAGGATGCGGCTGGTGTCGGTCACCTCGACGAGCTCGCCGTCGCACGAGCGCACCGTGACCGGCAGCTGGGAGTCGGGCGCCTCGGCGACGGGGTGCACGCTTTCGTCGCGGATCTCGGCGGTGATGGGTGCCTGGGGCAGTTGCCCGGTGGTTGCCACCTCGGGCTCCGGCAGCGGCTCGCCCGCCGCGTCGTGGGTGACGCCGAACCCCTCGACGGGCTCCGGACAGGCGTCGATGATCTCGCCGGGGGTGGCCTCGAGGTTCTCGGTGGCCGGAGTGTGGGGCGTTTCACTCTGCGGATCGCCGCCGCCGCAGGCGGCGAGGCCGGCGGTGGCGAGCAAGGCGAGTGCTGCCACGGTTATCCGGCGGCGCGGAGCAAAATGCATGACTTCCCTTACGTGGTGCGGTGGCGCCGGTTCGTCCTCCCCGGCCCCCCGGGGGAGGTGGGCGGCGGTATGACGCCCTCGCCGATTTACGCTACGTTGCCATACTGTAATTGAAACTCTTAGGCTTGCCTAACCAAGATCTGATGATGTCGTCCGCTCGGAGGAGCTCGATGCCTACCACTTGTCCCCGCCCACCCCTGGGCGTGCCTCTACGTTCCCGGCGCGCCTGGTTGGCGGTGGTCCTCACTGCGCTCCTCGGGCTCGTGGGCGTATTCGGAACCGCTCAGACGGCCGCCGCGGCCTCGGCGTCGGGGCCCGACGGCCAGCAGGTCACCGTGACGCCGTCGGACGGCCTCAACCCCGCCGGCCAGCGGGTCACCGTGAGCGGTTCGGGATTTGACGTCGCAAAGGGCATCTACGTCGGCATCTGCGTCGACAACGGCCCCGGGCGCCAGCCCTCGCCGTGCATCGGCGGCGTCGACATGGAGGGCGCCGGCGGCACCTCCGCCTGGATCTCCTCCAACCCGCCCGCGTATGGCGAGGGGCTGGCTCAGCCCTTCCAGCAGTCCGGCGGCCAGGGCTCCTTCTCCACCACGCTTCACGTGACGGCGGCCGACGCCTTCGCCGACTGCCTCGACCCTGCCGTTGCACCCCGCGGCTGCGTCATCGGCACGCGAGCCGACCACACCCGCAGCGGCGACCGCAGCGCGGATGTCTACGTGCCGGTGACCTTCGGCGGCTCCTCCGGCGGCCAGGGCGGCAGCGACGCCGGCGATGACGGCACCCAGTCCGCAGACGGCGCCGAGTCCGATGCAGCGGGAGGGGGCGCGCTGGCGGAAACCGGCGCCCCGCTGCTGACCGCCGGCATCATCGCCGCGGTCCTCCTGCTCGCCGGCGCCGTCGCGCTCATCGTCGTGCGCCGCCGCTCAACTCCCCGCAGCCGGGAATGAACTTCATGAAGGGCACAGTCATGACCACGAACACCTGGCGCAGCCGCGCGCGCCGCGCGCTGGCGATCCTCACCGCCACGACGGTCGGCGGCGCGCTCGCCGTCGCCGGCGCCACCCCCGCCGCCGCGGATGAACCCGCCGACCGCGAGGTCGTCGGCGGCACTGCCGAGTGGGGCGTGAAGGAGAGCTTCGTCAGCTACATCGGCCGCGTGGGTGACATCACGCCCAGCGCGGGAGCGTCTGAGTCCGACGGCGGCGCCTTCGTCTTTCCGAATGCCACCGGCGTCGTAAGCGACGGCGGCGTGGCGGTCGACTTCGAGGGCGCCATCGAGTTCGCCGCGCACTAC
>DATGSB010000033.1:0-2562 GCA_035303045.1 Actinomycetaceae bacterium
CGCGGTCGTAGTCGGCCCAGATCGCGCACCACCCCTTCCTCGTCCGGGCTCGGGACGGTTGGGTGCCGGCCCCCTGGTCAGCGCGGGGCCGGCTCAACCGCCCCCACCAGTGCCGCGCGCCGCCGCCGTCGCGCCGCCACCCGGGAGGCGACCAGCGCCGCCACGAACAGCAGCCCGTAGAACACGGCCATCCCCGCGCTGGTCGCGGCGTCCACGAAATACGACGTCCAAAATCCGCCGACCGCCCCCACCACCGCGACGGCAACGCTCAGCCCGATCATCACCGGCAGGCGGTCGGTGAGCAGGTAGGCGGTGGCCGGCGGCGCAATCACCAGCGCGATGACGAGGATGGCGCCGGCGCCGTGGAACGCGGCCGTCACGGTCACCGACACGAGGAACATGAAAACGGTGTTGAGCCAGCCGCTGCGCACGCCGATCGTGCGGGCGAACTCCGGGTCGAAGGTCGTGACCTTGAGCAGCCGGTAGAACGCGGCGATGAAGGCGGCGTTCACGACGAGCACGGCGAGCATGACGTAGAGGTACACCGGGCCCAGGTCATAGCCGCCCGCCCCGTCCGACGCGCCGACGATGAGCGGGTCGAAGGCGGCGAGGTTGAGGTCGCCGATGAGCACGACGTGGGTGTCGAGGTGGATGTTGCCGAAGTTCGCCGTCACCATGATGATCCCGATGCTGAACAGCGCCGGAAACACCAGCCCCTGCGGCGAATCGCCCGCGAGCAGGCCCGTGCGGGTGAGGTATTCGTTGCCGAGCACGACGACGAGCCCCGCGAGCGCGGCGCCCAGGATGAGCCACGGCGAGCGCAGATCCTGGGTCAGCGCGAAACCGACGACGATGCCGGGCAACACCGCGTGCCCGATGCCGTCGACGAGCATGGAGCTCTTGCGCAGCACGACGAACACCCCCGGCAGCGCGCAGGCGACGGCCATGGCCACGGCCACCAGCGTCACCGCGACGAGGAAGTTCATGCTCCGGACCCCTCGCTTCGCCCCTCCCCGCCCGCGCCGGCCGAGGCTTCCGCGCCGGCGAGAACCCGACGTTCGGCGTCCAGGTCCCGACGCAGCCGGCGCCGCTGGCGCACCCGGCCCCACGCGCGCAGGACCACGGAGCGCCGCGGCGCGCACAGCAGCGACACGACCAGGATCGCGAACTGCGTGAGCACGATGAGGGGCCCCGTGGGCACATCCGCCACCGCGATCGACAGGTAGGCCCCCAGCCCGCTGCCCACCGCGCCGAACGCCCCGGCGAGCGCAACCATCGCCGGCAGCGTGCGGGTCCACTGCCGAGCGGCGGCCGGCGGGGTGACGACGAAGGCGACCATGAGCACGAGCCCCACCGCTTTGACGCCGATGACGATGGCGATGACAATCGTCGTGAACATGAGCCCGTCGACGACCCGGCCGCTGAAGCCCGCGACGCTGGCGTGGTCGGGGTCGAAGGTGCGAAGCGTGAACTCCTTCCAGAACACGATCATGAGCACGAGGGCGAGCGCGCCGACCGAGATGCTGGCGATGAGGTCGGCGCGGGTGATGACCGAGGCGTTGCCGAACAGGTAGTCCTGCACCCCGCCCTTGCCCGGGAACGGGTGGTTGGCGATGACGCGCATGAGCAGCATGCCGGCGCCGAAGAACAGGGACAGGGTCAGCGCCATCGCCGCATCGATGCTCAGCTTGGTGGCGCGGGTGACGTACTGGGCGGCCGCGACGGCGAGGGAGCCGGCCACGATCGCGCCGGTCATGAGCACGACCATGCTGCGGCCGTTGACCCCCAACAGCGTGACAGCGATGAGGAACGCACCCAACGTGCCGGGCAGGGCGGCGTGGGAGATGACGTCGCTGATGAGGGACTGTTTGCGCAGGTAGGCGAAGCTCCCCAGCGCCGCGGCGACGAGCCCGATGACGGCGGTGCCGAAGAACACCATGCGGAAGGTGTGGTCGGCGAAGAACTCCGCCACGCTCAGCGCCTCGGCCGCCACGCTCACTCCTGGGCCCCGGGCTGGGGCTGTGCCTCCGGCCGCGCGACGACGGAGGGGTCGAAGAAGCCGTGCTCGGTCTCCCCCACCCGGTAGGTGGCGCGCAGGTGGGCGGCGGTGAATGCCTCGTCGATGGGGCCGGAGGAGACGACGGTCTGGTTGAGCAGGGTCGCGTGGGTGCAGAAGGTCTGCACGGTGGTGAGGTCGTGGTGGACGATGACGACCGTCTTGCCTTGACGGCGCAGCTGGCCGAGCACGGCGACGATCGCCTGCTGGCTGCGCGCATCGACCCCCTGGAAGGGTTCGTCCATGAAGTACAGGTCGGGCTGCTGGGCCAGCGCCCGGGCGAGGAACACCCGCTGGCGTTGCCCGCCGGACAGCTCCCCGATCTGGCGGCGGGCGAGGTGGGCGACCCCTGTCTGGTCCATCGCCGCGGCGGCGGCCTGCTTCTCGTCCGGGCCGGGGCGGCGCAGCCAGCCCAGCCGCCCGTAGGTGCTCATGAGGACGACGTCGCGCACCGTCGTCGGGAAGTCCCAATCCACCGAGGTGAACTGGGGCATGTATCCCACCCG
>DATGSB010000034.1:0-10505 GCA_035303045.1 Actinomycetaceae bacterium
CGCCTTGGCTGTCCCGCAGCAGCACGACCTCGACGACCCCGTCGTCGTCTTGCACCCACGCGCCCACGATCCGGCCGTTCCACCACGCGGTGGTGCCCGCGTTGCCATTGCTGTCGAAGAGGTAAACCGCGTCGCCGGGGTCGAGGTAGAAGCCTCGGCCCTTCCAGCCCATGGTCGTGGGATCCAACGTGGGCAGCAGCGCGGCCCACGGCCCGGGGGAGGCCACGGGCTCCACGTCCTCAGGCAGCACCCACCCCACCGCGCCGCCGTCGAGGCTGACTTCTACGGCATCCACGGCCGTCAGCGCGGCCCGGGCGGCGGCCTTGGTCGAGCCCAGCCACCACTGCACATCCTCGAGCGTGCCCGGACCGAAGGCGGCCAGCCAGCGCCGCACGAGCTCGGCATAACCCTCCCCAGCAGGCAGCGTCGCGGGCTGCTCCCCGAGCCAGCAGGACATGAGCGTCCATGTGGGACGCCCGAGCCGCCAGTGCCCCGCGTTGGGCCCGCGTGCGATCAGGCCTGCGGCGCCGAGGGCCGTGAGCACGCGGGGCGCGAGATGGAATGTGCCGCCCCACGCCCGGTCGAGGCCGGTGGTGATCGTGCCGGCGAGTTCGGGAAGGGCCTCGCGCAGCTCCCGCGCCGAGCGCGGCGTGCCGTCGGCCAAGAGGTCGAGGACGGCGCGCGACGCGTCTGCCAGCCACGTCTCGCCGTCGTCGGCGACCGAGTGCCGCTCCACCGTCCGGGCCACGGTGCGCCGCTGCTGGTCTGCCACCCGAGCGGCGGCGCTGCCGAGCGCGGCCGGCAGCAGGTCGCGCGGGAACACCCACAGCGTGCGGCGCATGGCGAGCTGCTTGACCAGGCTGCGCTGCTCGTACAGCTCACGCTCGACATCCGCGATAGTGACGCCGTCGGTGCGCGCATGCACCGCGAGATGAACCGAGGATGGCTCCGTCGCGTGCAGAACCGTCATCGCTTTGGTCGCGCTGAGCGCATCGGGCAGGCGATGGCTCGGGTGGAGGCCGTGGCGGATCGCCAACCGGTTGCGGCGCTCGGCGTTATCGATATGACGGCGTGCGCTCACCGTTGGGTGTCCGAGAGTGCCTGGGGCGCGGTCATGCGGCGACCCTACTCGCCGGTGACGACACCGAGTGGTTCCCCGGGCGCGGGGCGGCGGCTGGCGTTGTCGTCCGACGGAAAACGGTGAGCCAACGTCGCCGATCGACTCCGGGGCCACCCTTTACTCCTAGGAACCCGTCGGATATGCGCTCTGGAACCCGTGAGTATCGACAAGCTCCCATGATCCAGGCGCCGGGTGTGGCTGGATCCCATGAGCTAGCAGCGGGCGGTCGACGGGATCACAAGATCCAGACCGGAAGCGCGCGCACCAGACCAGATGGCCGGGCGGCGCTACGCGAGCACAGCCCCGCTCACCGGCGCACGCGGTAGCGCACGTAGATCGTGTCGTCATGGAAGCGGTGCTGCTCGCATAGCTCGAGTGACAGGACTTCGGGCGGGAGCGCGCGGGTGCCGTCACCGACCATGACGGGCAGGACGAACAGTTCGATCTCGTCAACGAGCCCCGCCTCGAAGGCGTGGGCGGCGAGGGTGGGTCCGAAGATGCTGATGTCTTCGAAGGTGTCCTCCTTCAGCTGGCGCACCTCTGCGGGATCGAAGTGCCGCGCCAGGCGCGCGTTGCGAGTGATGATGCCCTCCTCGGGCAGCGTCGTGGAGTACACGATCTTCGGGGTGCGCGACCACCACTCGGCGAACTGCAATTCCAGGAGGCCGTACGCAGCGAGGGAGGGGTCGGTCTCCCACACGGTCATGAGCTCATAGGTGCGCCGGCCGTAGAGCTCCAGGCGTATCCGGCGCATCTTGCCGATGATGAACTCGAAGGTTTCCGCCGTCGGTGCCGACCACTGGAACTCCCCGTCGGCATCGTTGATATACCCGTCCAGGGAGCACCCCGCGGAGTACACAAGCGATCCCATGGGGCTCTCCTAACAGAACTACGCCCACCTCATGGTGCTCCCTCCTCTGAGACTGCGCATCTCGGCGAGTGGATGGCGCCGGCACCGGTCGAAAAGCGCCCGCGAATCAGGCACCGATGTGCGGGCGCCCGCCACCCGGCGCCCATACATTTAGGGGAATGTCGCCCCGCCGCACTGCCGCCCGCATCGCGCTCAGCCTCGCCATGATCGGCGCCGGAGCCGCCCACCTCACCGTGCTGCGCGAGGAGTTTCAGGCGCAGGTGCCCGACTGGTTCCCCGTCGATGCGGACCGCACGGTCCTCGCCTCGGGCGTGGCCGAGCTCGCGCTCGGCGGCGCCTTCCTCGGCATGCCACGGCGCAAGCGATTGATCGGCGCGTTACTCGCGGCCTTCTTCGTCATCATCTTCCCGGGGAACATCGCCCAGTACGCGGAAGGCACCGACGCCTTCGGGCTCGACACCGACGCCAAGCGCTTCGGTCGCCTCTTCTTCCAGCCGGTGCTCATCGCCTGGGCGCTGTACGCCGGCGGGTGGGGGAGGCGACAAGCGCCGCGCTAACTCACGCCGCGGCGAGCGACGGCGTCAATTCACCCAGCGGCAGCCCCGCGTAGTGCTCGGCGAGCATGCGCGAGGCCGAGGGGGAGTGCACGGCCATCTCCAGTTCCGCGATCTGGCGGCGCTGATCGAAGCCGTTGACCTCGGGGAAGCGGTGCAGCATCGAGGTCATCCACCACGAGAAGTGCTGCGCCCGCCACACCCGGCCCATGACGGTGCCGGTGTAGGACTCCAGCAGCCCGGTGTCTCTGGTGTCGTAGTAGGAACCCAGCGCGCGGTCGAGGGCGTAGACGTCGGCCATCGCCAGGTTGAGTCCCTTGGCGCCCGTGGGCGGCACGGTGTGGGCGGCGTCCCCGGCGAGGAAGAGCCGTTTGTACTGCATGGGCTCGCACACGAAGCTGCGGAACTGCAGCACGTCCTTCTGCATGATCCGCCCCGTGGGGATCGTGATGCCGGCCTCGGTCACCCGGGCCTGGAGTTCCTCCCAGATCTGCTCATCGCTCCAGTCGGCGGCTCGGGTGGCGGGGTCGCACTGGAAGTACAGGCGCTGCACGCTGGGGGAGCGGGTGGAGATGAGCGCGAAGCCGCGCTCGGAGCGCGCGTACACCAGGCCTTCGGCGGCGGGCGGCGCCTCGGCGAGGATGCCGAACCACGCGAAGGGGTACTGCCGGAAGTAATCGGTGCGCACGCTGTTCTCGGGGATGAGGAAGCGGGTGGAGGTGCGCGAGCCGTCGCAGCCCACGACGATGTCGCATTCCAGGCGCCGGCGTCGGCCGTTCTCGATGAAGGAAACCACCGGGCGGTCGTCCTCGACGTCCTCCACCGTGGTCTCGCTGATCCCGAAGCGCAGATCGCCGCCGTCGGCGAGCCGGCGGGCGATGAGGTCCTTGAGCACCTCGTGTTGGGCATATACCGTTACGGCGCGCCCGCCGGTGAGCTCGGCCATGTCCACCTCGTGGATCGCCCCGGCGAAGGCGAACTTGATTGCGGTGTGCCGCGAACCGTCGCGCAGGAGCCGCTCGCCCACCCCGGCGTCGCACATGAGATCGACGGTCGATTGCTCCAGCACCCCGGCCTTGATCGTGCCTTCGATGGCCTCGCGGGTCTGGATATCCAGGACGACGGAATCGATCCCGCGCAGGTGCAGCAGGTGGGACAGCATGAGTCCGGCCGGGCCGGCTCCGATGATGGCGACGTTGGTGCGCATGGCGTCCTCCATAAGATGACCGAGGCGACGCGGGCTCGCCGCCTCACCTCCATCGTCAGTGAAGATTCGGGCACCTCTCGCCAAACGCGGCTGTGAAGATTCGCGAAAGTTCTGTCATTCAGAAGCTGCGTGGGGCAGGATGTCCCCATGGCGATTGTTGACGACGTTGAGGACCCCGACGCGCTGGATGCGCTCACCCTGGGACGACGCATCCGGCAGCTGCGCACCGACAAGGGGCTCACCCTCGACCAGCTCGCCGCCGCGATCGGGCGAGCCCCCAGCCAGCTGTCGATGATCGAAAACGGCCACCGCGAGCCGCGGCTCTCGCTGCTGCGCGCCATTGCCACCGCGTTGGGCGTGACGTTCGAGGAGCTGTGGGAAACCGAGCCGCTCTCGGAGCGCTCCCGGCTGGAGATCGCGGTGGAAAAGGCCATGCGCTCCCCGGCCGCCCGCGCCCTGGGGATCGAGCCGTTCCGCATCGCCAAGGGCATGCCCGATGAGGCGTTGCGCACGATCCTCGCCCTCACCGGCGAGATCGCCCGCCTCCACGACGAACGCTCGGCCACGCCCGAGGAGGCGCGCCGGGCCAACGTCGAGCTGCGTCAGCTCATGCGCCGACAGAACAACTACTTCCCCGAGCTGGAGGAAGAGGCCCGCCAGATCCTTGCCGCCGTCGACCACCCCGGCGGCCCCCTCACCCAACGCACCGCGAGCAACATCGCCGCCCATCTCGGCTTCACGCTGCACTACGTGCCCGACCTGCCCCAGACCACCCGCGGCGTCGCCGACCTCAAACACGGCCGGCTCTACCTGTCGGACCGGGTGGTGGGCGACCCGCGCACCGCGGTGCTGCAGACGCTCTCGAGCCGCATCCTCGGCCACGCCACCCCGGGCAGCTACGCGGAGTTCCTACGCCAGCGGGTGGAGACGAACTACCTCACCGGCGCGCTGCTCATCCCGGAGGACCACGCGGTGCCGGTGCTGCAAGACGCCAAGGAGCGCCGCGCGGTGTCGATCGAGGACCTGCGCGACGCCTACTCGGTGTCGTACGAGTCCGCGGCGCACCGCTTCACCAACCTCGCCACCCGCCACCTCGGGCTGGCCGTGCACTTCCTCAAGGTGCACGAGTCGGGCACGATCACCAAGGCGTACGAGAACGACGACGTCAACTTCCCCACCGACCGCTTCGGCTCGATCGAGGGCCAGCTGTGCTGCCGGCGGTGGACGAGCCGCGTCGTCTTCGACGTCGACGACCGCTTCAACCCCTACTACCAGTACACCGACACCGGCAACGGCACCTACTGGTGCACCGCGCGGGTGGAGTACTCCAGCGAGGGCGCGCACTCCGTGAGCGTCGGGGTGCGGTTCGACGACACCAAGTGGTTCATCGGGCGCGACACCACCCACCGCAACGTGTCGAAGCACTCGGTGGAAACGTGCTGCCGCCGGCCCCCGGAGGACCTGGAGTCGGCGTGGCGCGACCGGGCCTGGCCCAATGTGCGCACGCCCCGCACCCTGCTCGCCACCCTGCCCACCGGCGCGTTCCCGGGGGTGGACACGACCGCCGTCTACGAGTTCCTCGACTCCTACGCCCCGCCACCCGGCGACTAGACCAGCCCGTCAGGTCGGCTAGCACTCGCCCTCGGTGTACACGGGAGCGGTGATGCCCGAGACCGTGCCCTGTTGTCCCGTGACCTCGACGCCGTAACCCGCCCTGCCGTCTGGCACGACGTCGAGGAACACGTAGTCCAGCGTGAGGCCCTGGTGGCTGACGGTGCGGGCCGGGGCCTGGGGGTGGGCCGCGCGAAGGTCGTCGAAGGAATCGCCCGGCCGCACGCCGGTGGGCCCCTCGATGGTGACGGCGGCCGAGTCGTGCCGGGCGAAGTACACCGACCACCCCTCCGCGCTGGGATCGGTGCCCGGGTAGAGCACGAACATCTCCTGCCAGTTGCGCGCCGTCGTGTCCTCGGTGCACACGTTGTCCCCGGGAGCGAAGCGTTCCGTGCCCTCGCCCAGCAGCCCGACGAGCGCGTCGACGGCGGGGGCGGCGGGTTCGTCGTAGGGGAACGCGGCGATCGTGGCGCCCTGGTCGTCGAGGAATTCCAGGCCTGCGGTCATGATCCGCACGGTCGACGCCTCAGCGGGGTCGGCCGGTTCAGTCGCCGCCGCCTCGGTGGCGGGCGCGGGGGAGGCGCCGGGGCGGAACCAGGCAACGCTCGTCGTCCACTCATGCGCGGTGCCGATGTGATCCCAGGCGTGCAGGTCGGTGCTGCGGTAGATGGCCCCACCCGGGGGTGGATCGGTGGCGGTGCGCGGGGCGAAGGCGGCCGTGGCCAGCCAGCCGCCCTCGCCCGAATTGAGGCCGGTGAGCACCAGGCGGTCGGGGGCCGTGGGGGCCATTGCCCAGGTGAGCCCGTCGGGGCTCGTGCCGGCCGCGCCGATCGGCACGTCGATCTCTGAGCTGTCGGCCGGGTCGGGAAGCGGTTCGCCGCCGACGAAGGCCCACTGCTCGCCGTCGTGGGCGAGGTCGATGAGCGCGATGCGTTCATCCAGTGTGTGCCTGGCCCATGTGACGGTGTCGGCGCTGGTGAACAGCGCGCGCATGCACGAACGGAAGGCGCATTCGGTGGCGGAGGCGATCCACATCCCGTCGCCGTAGGCGATCGAGGTCATCGTCTGAAAGAGGAGTTCCTCGCGCCCGGCGAGTTCGGCGTTCTCGTACGGGTCGGTCTCGGCGACCCGCCGCCAGGTTTCGCCGTCCTCGCTGCGGTAGATCACGCCGGCCGAGGCGTCCCCGGCCCCGCCCTCCTCGGCGAAGGACCGGTCGCCCACCGCCACCCACGCACCGTCGCCGAAGGCGACGGCGTTGAGGGGGTCGACCACCTCGATCATTGGGCTCCACTCCCGCCCGTCGGCGCTCGTGTGGATGGCGCCGCCGAGCTGCTCGCTCATGCCGACGGCCACGGCGAGCTCGTCACCGACCGCGACGTCAAGCATGGGCGCGGTATCGAGCGCGACGCTCCACTCCGCGCCGTCCGGGCTGGTGAGGATGGCGCCGGAGGCCGCGGGCTCGTCGGGGGTCATGCGGATGCGGGCGTGGTCGGAGGCGGTGGCGATGTAGACGGCGTCGCTCCCCGACGCGGGCCTGAGTTCGGTGAGCTCGCCGGTGCGCAGGTCGGCGACGGTGAGGGCGGTGACGTCGGCGCTCGCGGCCGTGACGGTGACGACCCGGTCGAGGTCGAGGCTGTCCCAGCCCTCGCCGATCGTGGCTGCCTCACCGAGGGGACCGGTGAGCTGCGGCGGCAGCAGGGGGTTGCCGCATTCGCAGCGGACCGCAGGCACGCCGCGCGGGTCGACCATGACGGCGGTGCCGGCCTGCAGCACGGACTGCTTCGGCACCGCCGCGCCGTCGACGAATCCGTGGTTGGTCACCAGCGCGTCGACGGTGAGCACGACGGAGGTGAACGACCCGAGGGTGGTGGCGATGGCGTCGGCCCCGATCCCCAGCGCCGAGGCCCAAGCGGCGGCTTTGGCCGGGTCCTCCGCGAGGAAGGCGAGGAGTGCGTCGGGGTCGCAGACGGCGAGCTCGGTCGAGCCGCCGTAGAGGCCCGGCGTCGTCGCGGGGACGCCGCGGGTGTGGGTGAGCGGATCGGCCTGGGAGGTGTCGGTGACCGCGATCGCGCGGGCGACGATCGTCTCTCCCAGCGGCGCGCTCGTGTCGAGCTCCCGGGCCGTGATCGTCGTGGTGAACGGGTCGTCCCCGACGGAGTCGGCAGGTTCCAGAATGACCGTGGTCGCGGCCGTTTCCCCAGGGTCGTTGGCCAGCGAGCGCAGTAGGAGCGTGGCACCGAGCACGGCGGCAAGGGCGAGCAGCGCGAGGACGGCGAACAGAATCGTGCGCCGAGCCGGTGGGGTCGAGACGTCAGCGTCGGACATGAGCGGTGCCCTTCGTCGTCGGAGGTGCCCGGTGCCCGGTTGGCGAATCCGCAGCGTTGCGGGAACGGCCGTGGGCCGAGCTTAGGACCGGGCGGGTGCCGCTGCAACGGTTCGTGACTACCGAGACGGGGCGGCCGGCCCCGTCTCAATGTGAGACGACCGGTCGCCGGCCGCGTGTATACCGTTGCCGTCTCGAAGTATGGATGTCCAATGAGAAAGGGCTCATGGATGAGTTCAACAGGGCGGCGAGGAGCTTTACTGGCGGTGGCAACGGCGGCAGCGCTGGTGCTGTCGGCTTGTGGCGGGGCCAGTGGAAACAACAATGACGCCGCCGCGGACGACGCGGATGGGTCACAGGGCGGGGAAGAGCGGGTTTATGTCGAGGCGCTGTCGGGAGACCTGTCCGGCCTGAACCCGCAGCTCACCGGGGGGCCAAACCCGGTTCGGGTGGGAACGGCGATCATGGAGTCGCTGCTCATCCTCAACGATCAGTACGAGATCCACTCCTCGCTTGCGCGGGATTGGGACGTCAGCGAGGACGGCCGAACAATTACGTTCTATCTCGAAGAGGACGTGGAGTGGCACGACGGCGAGCCATTTACGGCCGACGACGTCGTCTTCAATTTCGAAGAAATCGTCCCGCTGCACAGCACCGGTGGGCCGATGATGGAATTCGCGGACCGGGTGGAAAAGGTTGACGACTTCACGGTCACCCTCCACATGGAAACGCCCTACGGCTCGCTGTTGTCGACCATCGCCCAGCAGGTGCTGCTGCCCAAGCACCTTTACGAAGGCACCGATTACGTCACCAATCCGTACAACATGGAACCGGTGGGCACCGGGCCCATGATGTTCGACTCCTACGACACGGGCTCTCAGGTCGTGCTGGTACGCAACCCGAACTGGTGGCAGGGGGAGATCGAGGTCGACAAGGTCGTGTACGCGATCATGAGTGACGCGAACACCCGCGGGCTGGCCATGCTCAACGGCGAGATCGACAACGCCGTCCTGGATCCCACCATTCAGGGTGATGTGGCCGAGCACCCCGACCTGCAGCTCCTCACCGGCGGGAACGCGCCCCAACTCATGGGCATAACCTTCAACACCCGCGCGCCCAACATCGACGACGCGGAAGTACGGTCGCTCATCTTCTCGGCCATCGACCGAGAGGCGATCACCGAGCTGGCCCTGCAGGGACTGGGCGAGCCCGCGCACACCTTCTACCCCGAACCGATGTCATGGGTGCTCCACCCCGACATCGACTTCACCGAGGACTTTCCCCGCGATATCGACGCCATCAACGCCCGCCTCGATGAGCTCGGCTTCGACGTCCAGGACGACGGCTACCGCTTCACGCTCAACGCCCGCTACGTCGCCACGCACTCCGAAGCCGAAAGCACCATCGATGTCATCAGGTCAGCGCTGGAGGACGTGCACATCGGGGTGAACCTCATGGGCGCCGACGAGAACGTGTGGCAGGACGCGGTGTGGGAACGCCACGACTTCGACATCAACATTCTGCGCAACACCGCGGGAAGCGACCCCACGACGCTCACGCGCTGGCTGGCGTGCAACGAGGAGAGCGTCGCGCAACGCAACGCCTCGGGATACTGCGACGAGGAACTGCAAGCCGCGGCCGACGGCGGCGCTCAGGTGTTTGCTCAAGACGCGCGCGCCGAGGCGTACCACGTGGTGCAGGAGCGAGCCCGCGACCTCATGTACTACGCCCCGCTGGCCTGGTATCACGGCTCTTACAACACCATCAACACCAGCCGGTGGGAAGGCCTGGACGACGTCAGCGGCCGAACGAACCAGGTGAATTGGTTGTCGATGAAGTGGCTCGGCGACTGAGCTGACGGCGCGTGGTCGGGCGGTCGGCGCCCAGGCCCCGCGGAACTAGCGGCCGTCGTCCTCGTCAGTGCTCGCTTCGCCCGAGGTAAGGGTGGGTGCGAGGACGACGAGGGCGGCGGCCGCCAGCACGTGCCACACCGCGTGCCCCTGCCACAGGCTCTCGGGGTCGCACAGCGGCCACCCGCCGCGCGAGAGCGTGCCGATGATGCTGCCCACCGCCAGCAGCCCCACGGCCCATCCGACTCGGCGGTGCACGGGACGCTCCCGCCGCGCCCGCGCCAGGGTGAGCACGACGGCCGCGGCGGCCACGACCACTTGCGCGCCGTCACCGGCGAGCGGCGCGGCGAGGATGAGCGGCACTGCGGCTACGGTCGGCGCGGCCCACCACCACCAAACCCGCTCTCGCCGGACGAGGGCTGCGAGGGAATCCGCCGCGACGAAGGCGAGGGTGCCGAGCAGCGGGAGGTCGTGGAGGAGGTCGGCGTAGGCCGGGTTGGGCCCGTGCTGGATGAAGGAGCCGACGCCGATCCCGGCGACGAGGACGGCGAAGACGACGCGGGTGCGGTCGAGGCCGCGGGCGCGGGCGGCGAGGGCGACGATGGCGAGGGCGGCGAGCACGAACGCGGCGCTGGTGTAGGCGGCGATGGGCTCCAGCAGCGGCCCGCTGCCGGGTAGCTCGCAGTGCGGGCCGGGGGTAGGGGGCGTCGCCCACGAGGTGCCGCCCCAGAGCGGGCGGCCGAGCTGCGACGTCATGGCGCTGTCGTCTCGCTCGGTTGGGTGTCGTCGGGCGCGGCGGCGCGTCGTCTCGCCCGGGCGAAGCCGATGACCCCCGCGGCGACCATCGCCAGCCCCGCTGCCAGTGTTTCCGCCACCAGGTCGTCGACGGTGCTCCACGAGCCGCGGTGGAAGCGGCCGCCCGGAACGAAAATGTCGGCCTCCCACGCGCCGTGCATGGCGCGCAATGCG
>DATGSB010000035.1:0-4818 GCA_035303045.1 Actinomycetaceae bacterium
GTGGAGGAAGTCTTCCTCCGCGCCGCACAGCAGGGCATTCACGGCAAGACCGACGAGTCGCTAGCGGAGTTTGCCGACATGGCGATCCGCAGCCCCGGCGTCTGTTCGGGGCTGGCGACCGCCAACTCCATGCACATTGCCGCCGAAGCCCTCGGTATGACGGTGTCGGGCGCGGCGCCGGTGCGCGCGCTGAGCGAATCGATGTGGGACGCCGCCCGCCGCGCGGCCCGCGCCATGGCTCACGCCATCGAGCACGACATCCGCCCCCGTGACATCCTCACCGCCGGCTCGGTCACCAACGCCGCGCGCGCGATGCTCGCGATCGGCGGGTCGATCAACACGATCAAACACCTGCAGGCCATCGCCATCGAGGCCGGCGTCGAGGTCGACATGTGGGACGTCTACCGCACGCTCGGCCGCGAAACCCCCATCCTGTGCTCCATCCGACCCAACGGCGACCACCTCGTGGAGGACCTCGAGGACGCCGGCGGGGCAGCGACGATCCTGCGCGAACTTTTGCCACTCCTCGACGGTGAACAGCTCACCATCACCGGCAAGACGGTGGCCGAGAACGCCGCCGCGGCTCGCCCGGGCGACGGTGACGTCATCCGCGACCTCGACAACCCCTTCTCCACCGACCCCTCGATCGTCGTCCTACGCGGTTCCCTCGCCACCGAAGGAGCGGTCGTCAAGCGGCCGGTGCCCGACCCCGGGCCCTACACCTTCCGCGGCCCGGCCCGCATCTTCCATTCCCGCGAGGAGGGTGTCGAGGCGGTCGTCAACGACGAGATCAAGCCGGGCGACGTCGCCATCATCCGCGGCATCGGTCTCACCGGCAGTCCCGCGATGGGCATGATCTCGGCGTTCATCTTCGCCCTCGACGGTCGGGGCCTGCTGGGTGACGTCGCGGTCGTCACCGACGGTCAGATGAGCGGGTTGGTCAACCACGGCATCGGTGTCGGCGAGGTCTCCCCGGAAGCCGCCGAAGGTGGCGCGCTCGGCCTCGTCCAAGACGGCGACATCATCGAGATCGACCTCAAGACCGGCAGCATCGACCTGCTGGTCGACCCCGCCGAACTCGAGGCCCGCCCCCCCTACACCCCGCCCACGGCGGCCGAGATCTCCGGTTATCTCGCCCAGTACCGCGACGCCGTACAACCTCTGGCCTGCGGAGCGGTCCTTCGTGGGCTCGCCAGTTCATCGTCTGTTGGAGGCACGAAATGACAGCTTTCGTTCACGAAGAGGCCCGCGACATTCCCATCATCGGCGAATACGACGTCGTCGTCGTCGGTGGCGGCCCCGCCGGACTCATGGCGGCCACGGCCGCCTCCCGCACCGGCCGGTCGACCATCCTGCTCGAACGCTACGGCTTCCTCGGCGGGGCGGGCACGATGGGCGGGCTGTCGACGTTCTGCGGGCTCCACGCGCGGGTGAACGGTGAGGACGTTCGCGTCATCCGCGGCTACGCCGACGAGCTACTCGACCGTCTCGTGCAGTTGGACGGGCTGAGCGAGCCGCACCTGTCGGTGCAGGATCGTATCGCCGCGCAGGCCTTCGACATCTCGGCCTACAAGATCGCCGCCGACGAACTGGTGGTCGCCGGCGGCGGCGAGCTGCTGTTCCACGCCATGGCCGTGGGACTGACCATGCGCGAGGGCACGGCAGGCTCGGAAATCGACACGGTCGTCATCGAATCGAAGTCCGGGCGCGGCGCGATCCGCGGCAAGGTCTTCATCGACGGCTCCGGGGACGGCGACCTCGCCTACTGGGCGGGTGCCCCGATGGAGGTGTCCGAACGCCTCCTCTACCCCTCCCTCATGTTCCGCATCAACGGGGTCGACGCCCTCAAGGCCGGCGATGCGTGGAACACCGTGGCCCGCCTCATGGAGGAAGCCGAAGAGGCCGGCACCCACAAGTTCCCCCGCAAGAAGCCGATCGTGCGCCCGCAGCGCAACCCGCTGGAATGGCGGTCGAACCTCACCCAGCTGAGCAACGAGGACGGCTCGCCCATCGACGGCACCGACGTCCACCAGCTCACCCGGGGTGAGATTCAGGGCCGCCAGCAGGCGTGGGAGACTTTCGAGTTCATCAAGTCCGTCACTCCGGGTTTCGAAGACTCCTACCTGGTGGACCTGGCCCCCCAGATCGGGATCCGCGAGACCCGTCGGATCGTTGGCCCCTACCAGCTCACCGAAGCCGACATCCTTGAATGCGCCGACTTCTCCGACACCATCGGAGTCAACGGCTGGCCGGTCGAAGCCCACGTGGAGGGAACGGTGGAGTTCCGCTTCGCCGACGAAAACTCCCGCGGCTACAACCAGCTGCCGTTCCGCATGATCCTGCCCCAGGGTGTCGACAACCTCTACGTCGTGGGCCGCTGCGCCTCGATGACCCAGTGGGGCCAGTCCTCCGCCCGGGTCACCGGCCCCTGCTTCGTCATGGGGCAAGCGGCCGGGATCGCGGCCGACCTCGCGATCACCAACAACCTCGCGGTCGGCGACATCGACGTGCCCGAGCTCCAGCGCCGTCTCATCGACACCGGCGCCTTCCTCGGCACCGACCTCCCCGCCGAGCTCAAGCCCGTGGCCGTGGCCACGCAATAAGGAGGAAGCGTGTTTCTCACAGACGACGAGAAGCGGATGCGTGACGGCGAGGACGGCGCGGCCGTCGCGGCAGCCATGGATCTCCTCGTGCGCTACGGCGAGGCGCTGGGCGCCGAGCGGCTGTGCGAGACACGCAACGTCGCAGGCACGATGACCCAGCCCTCCCCCGCGAAGGCCAAACTCTTCGAGGAGGGGGGCTGGGCCAAGTCCTTCGCCGTCATCAACCTCGACTGCGACGACGACATCGAGATCCCCCCGATGAAGGTGCCCACCTGCCAGCTACAGCACGGCTTCGGGCAGGACGCGCGGGGCCTGACGGCCTACCCCGACAGCTCGATCGAGCTGCAGGCCGACGCCGAGTCCTACTTCAGCGACAAGGGCGTGACGATCCTCGCGACATGCACGCCCTACCAGGTGGGAAACCTCCCGGTGCGCGGGGAGCACTGCGCGTGGATGGAATCCTCGGCCGTGGTGTACTGCAACTCCGTGCTGGGCGCCCGCACCAACTGCGAGGGCGGGGCCTCCACCGGCGCGGCGGGGCTGACGGGCCGGATCCCCTATTGGGGGAACCACCTTCCCGAGAACCGCTTCGGCACGGGCCTCATCCACACCGATGTGCGCCTCGACAGCTTCGCCGACTGGGGGATGTTCGGCTACTACGTCGGCGAGGCCATCGGCGAGGGCCGCCCCGTCATCACCGGCGACTGGGCCCAGCCCGCCCTGGCCGACCTCAAGCATTTCGGTGCCGCCACCGCCACCAGCGGGGGCGTGGAGCTCTACCACATCCCGGGGATCACCCCGGAAGCCCCCTCGCTGGCTGCTGCCTTCAACGGGCAGGTACCCGACGCGGTCGCGTCCTTCGGGCCGCGCGAACGGCGGCAGGTGTATGAGGACCTCAACAGCCAGGGGGACTCCACCGACGTCGACTTCATCCTGCTCGGCTGCCCGCATGCGTCGCTCGAGCAGATCGAAGCGATCGCTCGCCGCCTCGACGGCAAGCGCATCCGGGACGACGTCGAGCTGTGGGTGATGGCCCCACCGGCCCTCTTCGCCAATGCGGTGCGTAACGGGTATGTCCGTACCATCCGAAACGCAGGCGGCCAGGTGCTCACCGATTCTTGCCCGGCGATGTCGCGGGCGGCACCCGAGGGGACCCGGGTGTTCGCGACCGACAGCGCCAAGCAGGTCCATTACCTGCCGGCGATCCTCGGCATCGAGGGCTGGTTCGGCACGCTCGACGAGTGCCTCGACGCCGCCATCACCGGTGTCTGGCGCGGGGAGTTGGCCTCGTGAGGACCTTTCGGGGGCGCGGGATCGTGCCCGGGGTCGTCGAAGGCCCTGCGCTCGTGACCACGGAGGACATCTCCGGCTTCGGTGGCATCGATCCCGCTCGGGGCGTCGTCATCGAGCCGCGACATGAACTCGTCGGCCAGTGCTTCACCGACCGGGTGCTCATCTTCCCGGGGGCCAAGGGCTCATCGGGCTGGTCGGGGTTCTTCCAGAGCACCCGGCTCATGGGCACGGCGCCGCTGGCGATGGTCTTCAACACGCTGACCACCAAGGCGGTGCTGGGAGCCATCGTCACCCGCGTACCCACCGTCGTCGAGCTCGACGACGACCCCACCCGCCTCATCGCGACCGGTGACATCGTGCGGGTGGACGGGGATAACGGCACCGTCACCGTCATTCGCGCTGCCGAGTCCATCGAGACGCCTGCCGTCGCGAGGGTCCCGCCGGCCGGGTAACCACAACGCGTTCCGCTGAGTGGAAGCTCGCAAAGTGAGTTCCCGTGGTACTTCCAGTGATCGGGATCTCACCCCCGCCGCCCAGGCGGCGTGTGTTTTGCTCACGTCAGTCGCTGCTGACTCTTGATATGGAGGCATCGGAAGATGACCGCATTAGAAGCATTGCTAGATCCCACGGGGATGGATGAGCGCTCCACTGACGCCACCCTCGCCCCGCGCCCGGGAAGCCTGCGCGGCGTGCGGCTCGGGCTGCTCGACAACACGAAGGTCAACGCCACGCAGCTGCTGGGTGAGATCGGGGACCTGCTCGTCGAGCGCCACGGCGTCGGGGAGGTCAAGCGCTACACCAAGGACTACTTCGGTACCCCGGTGAAGCAGGAGCTGCTCGAGCAGATCGCCCAGGAGTGCGACGTCGTCGTCACTGCTGTCGGTGACTGCGGCTCGTGCAGCGCGGCAACCGTGGCCGACGG
>DATGSB010000036.1:0-4303 GCA_035303045.1 Actinomycetaceae bacterium
GCTCCCGGCGCATCGGGGTCGAGGAGGAGCTGCGCCGCATCAGCGCCGTCATCGCCACGCTGGCGGGGGAGGGCCACCCCATCAGCGTCGACACCATCAACTCCCGCACCGCCGAGGCTGCCCTGGCCGCGGGCGCGACGATCATCAACGACATCTCCGGCGGGGAGGCCGACCCGCGCATGCCCCACGTCGCCGCCGAGCACGACGCGCCCTACGTCGTCACCCACTGGCGCTGCGATCCCACGATCATGAACAGCCTCGCCCGCTACGACGACGTCGCCCGCGAGGTGCGCGACGAACTCGCCCGCCAGGTCGAACGCGTGCAGGCCGCCGGGGTGGCACCGGAGCGCATCATCCTCGACCCGGGCCTGGGTTTCGCCAAGGACGGCCGCGACGACTGGGGCGTGCTGGCCCATCTCGACGTGCTCGCCACGCTCGGCTTCCCGCTGTTCATCGGAGCCTCCCGCAAACGCTTCCTCGGCAACCTCCTCGCCGCAGGCGGTACCCCGCCGCCCCCGCAGGCCCGCGACCACGCCACCGCCGCCATCTCGGCGCTCTCGGCGCTCGAGGGGGTGTGGGCGGTGCGGGTCCACGACGTCGCCGGCTCCGCCGACGCCGTGCGGGTGGCCGCCGCCTGGCGCGCGGCCCGCAACGACGCCCCGGTGGCGGCGCCCCAATGACAGCCGGTGCGCCGTTGAGTGGTGGGGGAGAGGCCGGCGGCCTCGACCGCATCGCGCTGCGCGGCCTGCGGGCCCGCGGCTATCACGGCGTGCTCGCCGCAGAACGCGAACTCGGCCAGGAGTTCAGCGCCGACGTCGTCCTCCACCTCGACACCCGGCCCGCCGCGGCCAGCGACGACCTGTCGGCCACCGTCAACTACGCCAGCGTCGCCACCGACGTCGTCAACCTGCTCGCCGGCGAGCCCGTCGACCTCCTCGAAACCCTCGCCCAGCACATCGCGACGGCCGCGCTGGCCTACCCGGGCGTGCGGCGCGTCGACGTCACCCTGCACAAGCCGCAGGCCCCCATCACCGTGCCGTTCGACGACGTCACCCTCACCATCTCCCGCGGCGCCGAGGCCCCGACCCCGCCGGGTGACGACACCGCCGCGGAGGCGGTGCTCGCGTTGGGCGGCAACCTCGGCGACGTGCGGGCCAACCTGCGCGCCGCCGTCCACGCGCTCGGCCGCCACCCGCGCATCGAGCTGCTTGGCGTCTCCCCGCTGGCGCGCACCCCGGCCCTGCTCGCCCCGGGCCAGGCACCGCAACCCGACTACCGCAACGCCGTGGCACGCGTGCGCACGGGCCTGGACCCGCGCGAACTGCTCGCCGCCTGCCAGGGCATCGAATCGGCGCTCGGCCGGGTGCGGGCGCAGCGGTGGGGGCAGCGCACCGTGGACATCGACGTCATCGCCATCGGTGACCTGCGCCAGGCCGACGACGTGCTCACTGTGCCCCACCCGCGCGCACACGAACGCGACTTCGTGCTCGCCCCCTGGGTGCGGCTGCAGCCCGCCGCCGAGCTGCCCGGGCACGGCCCCATCGCGGGCCTGCTGGCGCGCCTCCCGGCGCAGCTGAGCTGGGAGGGGGACTGGGACGGCGAGGACTGGCAGGCGACGGCCTCGCGAGACGACCGCCCGTGACCCGCACCTCCTGGCAGCACCTGCTCCTCATCGCCGTCGGGGTAGGCGGGCCCGCCTACCTCCTGCTCTCGTGGTCCGAGAGCCAGGGCAATTCGCCGCTGCCGGTGCCCGGCCTCATGTGGGCGGCGTTCCTCATCCTTGCCGCGCTGCTGCTGTGGCTCGGCAACGGGGTGCGCCGCCTCGCGCAGGGTGAGCCGACGAGCATGGACCTGCTGCGCGCCGCCCGCGTCGCCGTGCTCGCCAAGGCGTGCGCGCTCGCCGCCGCGGGGTTCGTCGGCTATTTCATCGCCCAACTGTTCATCGGCCTGCGCAACACCGCGGCCCCCGCCCTGCGCGACCACGCCGTCGTGTCCGCAGCCGCCGCCGGTGCGTGCCTGGTGCTGCTCGCCGTGGCGCTCCTCGTCGAGTGGTGGTGCACGCTTCCCCCGGACGACGAAGAGGAAAGCCCCGCATGAGCCGCGAGGTGGCGGCCCCGCCGGCGGCATGTGCCACGCTGGTGCCATGAGCGAATCGCTGTCGCCCTCGCCCGCGGGGGATCCCTTCGCCCCGCGGGGGGTCGAGTTTCGGCCCATTTCCACGGGCTTGATCACCGCGCGCCTCATCACCGCCGGGATCGTGCTGGGGCCGCCGCTCATCGGCGGCGTCGTCCTGGCGGTGCTCGTCACGCCGTGGCTGTGGCTGCCCGTGGTGGTGCTCGCCGTGTTAGCGCTGTGGCTGCTGTGGCTCATCCCGCGCCAGATCCGGGTAATGGGGTACGCCGAACGCGACGAGGACCTCTTCATCCGCAAGGGCATCCTGTTTCGCCAACTCACCGTCGTGCCCTACGGGCGCATGCAGTTCGTGGAGGTCGAGGCCGGCCCGCTCATGCGCCGCTGCGGCATCGCCACCGTCAAGCTCCACACCGCCTCGGCCAGCACCGACGCGACGATCCCCGGCCTGCCGCCGGCGGAGGCCGAGCGGCTGCGCGACCGCCTCACCGAACGAGGCGAGGCACGGTTGGCCGGCCTGTGAACGCGACCGCGCCCGGCGGCGAGCCCGAGGTGGCGACGGAGGATGTCGAGTGGCGCCGCCTGCACAAGATCACCCCGCTGCTCAACGCGTGGAAGGCGATTGCGGCGATCTTCGGTGTGCTCGTCTACCAGAACTACCAGTTCGTCACCGAGCTGTGGGAGCAGCGCGACACCCTCGACTGGGGCCTCGTCGGCCTCATTGCCGCCGGGGGCCTGCTCCTCTTCGCGCTCCTCGTCGTCGGCTATTCGGCCCTCGCGTGGCGCCGCATGCGCTACGCCGTAGGGGAGGACGCCGTCTACTTCCACCGGGGCATCCTCTTCCGCAACCAGAGCTACGCCCGGCTCAATCGCATTCAAGCCGTTGACGTCGTGCGCCCGCTGCTGGGCAGGGTGTTCGGGCTCTCGCGGCTGAAGATCGAGACGGCGGGCGGCTCGGGCCTCGGCCTCGCCTACCTGCGCGACGCGGAGGCCGAGCGGGTGCGTCGCGAGGTGCTGGCCCGCGTGCAGGAACGCCGGGCGAGCCGTGCCGACGAGGCACCCGAGGCCGATGCGCCCGCCGACGAAACCGCCGCCGCCCCCGCCGGGGACGCGGGGCGGACAGCTGGGCCCGACGCCCTGGCGGCGGATGAACCCGAGCTGCCCATCCACGCGGTGCCCACCGGCCGGCTCCTCGGGTCCCTCGTGCGCTCCGGCTCCCTCATCTTCTTCATCATCCTCGTCGTGGCGCTGATCGCCGCCGCCATCGCCGTCGGCAGCCCCGCGCCCCTGTTCGGCACCATCCCCGGGCTCATCGGCTGGGTGGCCGCGCTGTGGTCGCGGTTCAACGCCGGCTTCAACTTCCGCTCCTCGGTGTCGGTCGACGGGATCCGGCTGCGCCACGGCCTGCTCGAGCAGCGCACCCAGACGTTGCCGCCCGGGCGGGTGCATGCCGTCCAGCTCAAGCAGCCCCTGCTGTGGCGGCGCAAGGGCTGGTGGCAGGTCACCGCCAGCGTCGCCGGCTACGGCGACGTCGCCCACGCCAGCGACCTGTTCCGCGGCAACTCCCTCCTGCCGGTGGGAAGCCAGGGTGAGGCGTTGACGGCGCTGTGGCTCGTCATGCCCGACCTCGGCGTGCCCGAGTCCGACGTGCGCACCGTCATCGACGGCGCGCTCACCGGAACCGGCACCGACGGCGGCTTCTACGCCTCACCGCGCGCCGCGCGGTGGCTCGACCCGATCTCCTGGCGGCGGAACGGCCTGCTCGTCACCGAGCGGGGCATCATCCTGCGCGGCGGGCGGCTGTCGCGGTGGGTGAGCATCATCCCCCACCCGCGCACCCAGTCGCTGGCCATTCTCCGCGGCCCGCTGCAGCGGGCGCTGGGGCTCAACTCCTTCCACGTCGCCGGCGTCATGGGCCCGGTGCGACTGCAGGTGAGCCACCTCGACCCCGCCCAGGTGCTCGCCGCCCTCGACGGCGCCGCGACCCTCGCGCTGCGGGCCCGCACCCAGGAATCCACCGAGGACTGGCTGCAGCGCATGGGGCTGCCCCTCGGCGCTGGGACAATAGGGCCGTGAGCGCTGCAACCCACCCCGCCCCCACCCAGCGACCCGGTCGGCTGCGGGTCGGCGTCATCGGCGCCGGCCGCGTCGGTGCCGTCCTCGCGGCCGCCCT
>DATGSB010000037.1:0-11147 GCA_035303045.1 Actinomycetaceae bacterium
CGTCGTGCGGTCCACCCCCAGCCCGAGCCGGGAAGCGGCCTCCGCCACCAGGCCGGCCTTGTGCTCGGCGATGCGCGGCAGTCCCCCACCGATCGCTGCGGGCCAGAAGTAGCCCAGCTGGCGCAGGGCGGCGGCGTGAAACGTGCGGGCCTGGACGCCGGCGACACCGAGATCCCGCAGCCGTGACCTCATCTCGCCCGCGGCGCGCGCGGTGAAGGTGACCGCGAGCACCGAGTTCGGCGCATACGCCCCGGTACGCACGCCGTGGGCGATGCGATAGGTGATCGCGCGCGTCTTGCCCGTGCCGGCGCCGGCCAGCACGCACACCGGCCCCGTGAGGCTGGTGGCGACACGGCGTTGGTCGTCGTCCAGATCCGCCAACAGTTCCTCGCTGGAACGCGGGATCAGAGGTTCAGTCGCGGTCATCGGCTCCAGTGTCGCAGCTTCGGCTGACAACGCCGTGGCCGGTGAGAAGTCACATCCTGAACCGGCTGCCCCCGGGATAGCCTCGAAGAAGGACTCCCTCGGGAGCAGTTCCTCGAGGAAACACCACTGACACGAAAGGCTTACCCATGAGCAGCACGACCCCGCCTGCCGCCGGCAGCGTCACGATGTTCACGACCACCTGGTGCGGCTACTGCCAGCGGCTGAAGAAGCAGATGACCGATGCCGGTGTGGACTTCACCGAAGTCAACATCGAAGAGGACCCGACCGCCGCGACGTTCGTCGAGACGGCGAACAACGGCAACCAGACGGTGCCCACCCTGCTGTTCCCCGATGGCTCGACCGCAACGAACCCCTCCCTGGCCCAGGTGCAGGCACAGCTGGTGGGAAACAACAGCTGATCCGCCCCGGCGTCACGGCAGCGGGCGGCCGTACCACTCCTCGATGAGGGCCCGGGCGATCGAGGACCGCATCGGCAAGATCACCTCGCCCGCGGCAACGCGATTGCCGAGTTCCTCACGGGTGAAGAATCGAGCGTCGGTGATCTCCTCGCCGTCCACGACTATCGTCATGTCGCTGCCCTCGGCGACCCTTGCCCGAAAGGCCATCATGAGCGAACACGGGAAGGGCCAGGGTTGGGAGCCGCGGTACTCCACCCCGTCGATCTCGATGCGGGTTTCCTCCCACACCTCCCGGCGCACGGCGTTTTCCAAGGACTCCCCCGGCTCGACGTAGCCCGCGAGGGTCGAAAAGCGGTTCTCGGGCCAGTGGGCCGCGTGGCCGAGCAGGATGCGGTCCTCGGTGTCGACGACGGCCATGATGACCGCGGCGTCCGTGCGCGGGTAGTGGATCTCGCCGTCGACGACGCAGTGGCGTTCCCATCCCGCCGCGGCGACGTCGGTGGCCGCGCCGCATCGAGGGCAGTGGGAGTTGCGTTCGTGCCACGCCGACAGCGCGATGGCGGTGGTCGCCAGCCCCGCGTCACGGTCGTTCAGGCGGTCCCCGAGGTCGCGCAGGTGACCGAACTCGGTGGCCTGGGCGAAGGCGTAGGCCTCGGCACTACCGTCGACCGGCACGCCGTCGAGGTCGCGCACCTCCCCGAGGTCGGGCGGCAGCCGCAATGCCACGTAGCTGTGGTCGTCGTCGCGGCCGAGGTACAGCGCGTCACCGGCCTCCCAGCTGAGCTCCGGAAGCTCATCGACGCGCCACAGCCGCAATCCGGCCTCGTCGGCGGCGACGAGTGCCCGGTGGACGAGGACGACGCGGGTGTCCGGTGCCACGCGCAGCGCGGCCAACAGCCGCGGGTCGGTGCGTCGCTGGTCGTCGGAGTCCGTGGCTGATCGGGCAAGCGGCAGATCGGTGAGCACACGGCCAACCTACTCCGCCTCACAGATCGGGGGCGCGCCGCAGCCGCGCAGGACGCCGAGCGCCGCCTCGTTCTACGGTGATGGCGTGACCCATCGATCGCCCCTGGCCCTGGCCGCGCTCGCGACGGCCGCCGTGCGGGGCCTGGACGTCGTCGCCACGCGACTGCCACAGCAGACGACGAGCGATTTCCAAACCAGCGGCGTGCTGGATTCTCAGGGACGCCACTGGGTCGTGCGCTGCCCGCGCAACGCCTCGGCTGGTGCTGCGCTCGAGGCCGAGGTGGCGCTGCTGGAGCAACTGGTGCCCGAGGTGCGCTCCGGCACCCTGCCCTTCGCCGTCGCCGAACCGGCCGGATTCGCGCCGTTGCCCGAGGGCGGGCGCGCGATGGTCTACCGCCAGCTTCGCGGCCGCCCGCTGGACCTCGCTCGGCTGCGCCCGGGCCCCGGGCTGGCTGCCGATGTGGGCCGCAGCATCGCGGCGCTGCACGAACTTCCGGCCAGCCTCATCTCCGATGCGGGCCTGCCCGTCTACGAGGTTGAGGACTATCGCCGCCGCTGCCTGGCCGAGGTCGACGAGGCCGCCCGCACCGGGCGCGTGCCCCCCAGCGTGTTGCAGCGCTGGGAGCGGGCGCTGGAAGACGTCGCGTTGTGGCGGTTCCGGCCCACCCCCGTGCACGGGGACCTCGCCGAGGAGAACATGCTCGTGCTCGACGAGGAGGTCTCAGGGCTCCTCAACCTCACGAGCGCCCACGTAGGAGACCCCGCGGTCGATCTCGCCTGGCTCGCCGCGAGCGCCCCGGAGGACAGCCTCGACTCGATCGCGGAGGCCTACGCACTCGCTCGCCCAGAGATGGCCGACACCCACCTCTTCGACCGCGCCGCGCTCGTCAGCGAGATCGCGCTGGCACGGTGGCTGTTGCACGGAGTGCGCACGGGTGATGAGGCTATCGTTGACGACGCCGTGGGGATGCTGCACGAACTTGCCGACCACCTCGTGGGGGCAGCGCCGATCGGCTACCGGGAGCCGGTCGTCGTCCCCGGGGACAGCGGCGGCGGCGAGGGCGCCGCGCACGAGCCCGCCGGTGGCACCGACACGGTGGAGCTGGAGGTGGCCGCCGAACTCGCGGCCACCGAAGAGGACTCCAGTGCCGCCAGCCAAGGCGACGCCGCCTCCGAGGGCAACGCCCCCACCGAAGGCGACGCCGCCAGCGGCGACCCGCGCCCGTAGCGGCGCACTGCCTCGCGGCTCAGAACGTCAGCACGAGGCGGCCGCGCACGCCGCCGGCCTCCATGCGCCGGTGGGCCTCGGGGGCCTGCGCAATCGGGTAGGTCTGCGCCACCCGGGTGGTGAGGGTGCCCGCCTCGGTAAGCTGCACCAGCTCGGTGAGCTTCTCGGTGCGGTGGGAGTACCGCGTGACCATCACCTTGTGCACGGTGATACCCCGGTCGACGTCGCCGTCCCAGCCGCGCACGACGGCGAACCCGCCGCCGTCCCGCACGGCCGGAAGCAGCTCTTCGTGCAACAGCGCGGCGTCGACCGCGCCGTGGGCGCCCTCGGGCAGCACCTCGCGCACCCGCTGCGCCACCCCGTCACCGCGCTCGACGAACTCATGCGCCCCCAGGGAGGCGAGCAGGTCGCGGTCGGTGTCGGAACCGATGGCCACCACGCGCAACCCGCGGTGGGCGGCCAGCTGGCAGACGTAACCGCCGAGGGCGCCGGCGGCACCGGAGACGACGAGGTCCTCCCCCTCGCCGAGGTCGAGCATGTCCAGGGCGAGCTGGGCGGTGAGGCCGTTCATGGGGATCGTGGCGGCGTGGGCCATGTCGAGCCCGGCCGGCTTGGGGGCGACCTGTTCGGCGTCGACGACGAGGTCCTCGCGGTAGGCCCCGCCGGTCTCGCTGCTGGGGACGGCGATGGCGATGACTTCGTCGCCGACGGCAAGGCCCGTCACGCCCTCGCCGACCTCGTCGATGGTGCCTGCGGCCTCCATGCCCAACACGAGGGGCTCCTCGCTCGTCGGCGCTTGCCCGCGCGGGTATGCCCGGGAGGCAAGGTCGGTGGGGTTGACGGTGGCGGCGGCCACGCGGATGCGCACCTGGCCTGGGCCGGCGTGGCGGTCGGGCAGCGTGACGACTTCAAGGACTTCGGGGCCCCCGTTGCGGGGAACGACAACAGCTCTCATGTCTTCGACATTAGCGGGCCATCTCGCCGCGGGCGTCATCTCAATCTGAGACGATCGGGGCGGGGATGGCGCCGTATCGTGCGCTGCGCCGCCCGCCCCAACGCCGGGGCGCAGGCCAACGCCGGCGACCAACGAAGGTGGATGAATGACCGACACGACATCCGACACGCGCACGCCCGCGGCATGGCTGCCGCCCGAGCCGGGGCGGCGTACGCGATCCGAGACGCTCGTGACGCCGCTGAGTGACGGCACCGAGTTGCTGGCGCGGCTGACCACGGGGGCCGATGGCGCGGCCCGCCCGGTCATGCTCGTGCGCACCCCCTACGGGGAGCCGATGTCGCGCACCCTGCCCGTGCAGGGCGCCCTGGATGCCGGGTTTGCCGTGGTGGTCCAGCAGTGCCGCGGCACGTGCGGGTCGGGCGGGGAACTGCGCACCTTCGAGAACGAACGAGACGACGGCCTGGAGACCATCGCGTGGCTGCGCGAGCAGCCCTTCTGCGACGGTCGCATCGTCATGTTCGGCCACTCTTACCTCGGCATGACGCAGATGGCGGTCGTGGGCGACAACCCCGAGGGCCTCATGGCCATCTCTCCCGTCGTCACCCCGCACGACTACCGCGACGGCCTGGTGTTTCGCCAGGGCGCGTTCCAGCTCGGGCAGGCGGTGAGCTGGCACACGCTGAAGTCGGCGGAGGTGCTGCAGGACCTGCGCGCCCGGGGTGAGGACGTCGCGGACCTCGTGACGGCCTTCGGTGCGTTGGCGGCGAGCCCCGAGGCATTTCGGGCGCTGCCGCTGCGCGAGCGACCGGTGTTCAGAGAGCTCATCCCCAGCTGGCGCACGTGGGTGGAGGGCGAGAACGACGCCTCGTACTGGCATGCCATCAGCTACCGCAAACGCCGGGCCGCCGCGCGCGTGCCGGCCCTCCATGTGGGCGGGTGGTACGACCTGTTCCTCAGCGGAACGCTGGAGAACTTCCGCGACATGGCCGCACACTCCCCCGGCCAGCACCTCATCGTCGGCCCGTGGGTGCACGCCGACTACGGCGACGTCACCGGCGAGCTGCACTTCCCCGGCGCCAGCGGTCGGGCCATCGGCCTGGAGCAGCAGCAACTGGGCTTCCTGCGCGCCGCGGTCGATGGCGAGCCGAGCACGATGCCCGCCGTCCAGGTCTACGTCATGGGCGCCAACCGGTGGCGCACCTTCGACGCCTGGCCCCCGCGGGAGGCTACCCCCGCCCCGTGGCACCTACACGCCGACGGCACGCTCGCCGAGCCCGCACCCGAGGCGGAGTCGGCACACCTGGAGTGGGTGCACGACCCCACCGACCCGGTGCCCACGGTCGGCGGCAGCTCCCTCATCGTCGGCGGCATCGACGGGCGCCCCTCCTACGCCCCGGGCCCGCGGGACCAGCGGCTGCTGGATGAACGCGACGACATCCTGCGCTTCACCAGCGCCGAGCTCGCCTCACCCCTCGAGGTCGTGGGCGAGGTGACGGTGACGGCGCATGTGGCCACCGACGCCCGCGATGGCGACGTCGTGGCCCGGCTTATCGACGTCTACCCCGACGGGCGGGCGATAGGGGTGGCCGACGGGATCGCCCGCCTGCGCTACCGCAACGGCATGGACGATCCGCGCCCGCTGGAGCCCGGGGAGGTCGTGGAGGTCACCGTGGATCTCGTGGGCACCGCCCACGCCTTCGGGATCGGCCACCGCATCCGGGTCGATATCGCCGGGTCGGACTTCCCCAAGTACGACCGCAACTCCGGCACGGCCAAGCCCGCGGCCGAGGTCACCGACGGCGATCTGCGGCCCATCCGCCAGCGCCTTCACCTCGACCGCCACCACCCCACCCGTCTCACGCTGCCCGTCGTCCAGGCTGACCCGCGAGTCTCAGGCTGAGACGGGCGGGAGCGGGCGCGGCGCCTAGCGTTCCACTGCGACGAGGCAAACCTGCAGCAGAGAGGAAGCACCAACGATGGTGACTATCGGCATCAACATGGGATTCGGCAACCTGTACGAGGATCTCAGCGACGAGGAGATGTATCGCGGTGAAATCGACATCACCGTGCTGGCCGACAAGCTCGGCTACGACAACGTGTTCGCCGTGGAGCACCACTTCACCGACTACTCGATGTGCCCCGACAACTTCGTGTTCCTCGCCCACGTGGCGGGGCTGACGAAGAACATCAAGCTCGGCACCGGGGCGGTCATCGTGCCGTGGAACAATCCGCTGCGGGTCGCCGAGAAGGCGCTCATGCTCGACACCATCACCGGCGGGCGGTTCATGCTGGGCGTGGGCCGGGGGCTCTCGCGCAAGGAGTACGTGCCCTTCAACATCCCGCTCGACGAAACCCGCGACCGCTTCGACGAGGCGGTCCCGATGATCTTCGAGGCCATCGAAACCGGCGTCATCGAGGGGCATGGGCCCTACTACCCGCAGCCGCGCACCGAACTGCGTCCCGCGCCGCGGGAGAGCTTCGAGGGGCGCAAGTTCGTCGTCGCCGGCTCCCCGTCGTCGATGCTGGGGGCCGCGAAGCTCAAGACGGGGATCCTGTCCTTCATCACCCGCCCGGTGGCCGAGATGGTCGCGGACTTCACCGCCTACCGCAAGGCGTACGAGGAGCAGCACGGCGAGCTGGCCCCGCCGATCACGATCGCCGTCAACATGTTCTGCCACGAGGACCAGGCCTTCGCCGAGGAACGCAACGAGGAGTACCGCACGCGCTTCTTCTACTCCAACGTCGAGCACTACGAGATGGCCGGCGACCACTTCGCCACCACCAAGGGGTATGAGCGCTACGCCGAGAGCGCCAAGCGCATCCAGGAGGCGGGCCTGGAGGCCTCGGCCGACAAGTTCGCCCAGACCGGCCTGTGGGGCACCCCGGAGCGCATCCTCGGCAAGATCGAGGAGATCCGCGACCACATGGGCGAGTTCGCGCTCAGCCTGCAGCCCGCGTTCGGTGGCATGCCCTACGCCGAGGCGGCTCACAGCCTGGAGTTGTTCGCCCGTGAGGTCATGCCCGTGGCGCGCACGATGCAGGGCACGCGGGCCAGCGTGCTCGTCTGAGAACGGTCGACACGTAACGGGGGAACAGATGATGGCACCGGGGGGCGGCGGGGTCGGGCATTTTCCGCGCACGGAACTGGAGTTCGACGCCGTGCGGGCCGCCAAGCGCCATGCCCTGTCGCGCGATCCGATGATGTGGCGGCCGGAGGACTTCCCGCAGGTGCGCGAGGACGTCCTCATGTCGTGGAAACGCTCGGCGCTGGCCCGGGTCGACCCGCAGGCAGCGGAGTTCCCGCGTGATCCCGGATTCGCCTCCTCCAGCCGCCTCTCGCAGGTGGCCCAGCCGATCATGGACCGCCTCGCCGATCAGATCTCGGACTTGTCGGCCTGGGGGTTCCTCGTCGACCGGGGCTGCCGGCTGCTGACGGCGGCCGTGGGCGATGCAATGCAGGCGCAGGTGACGTCGAAGTTCGACGCCATGCCGGGGCGCTGCTTCAGCGAGGAGCTCATCGGCACCAATGGGATCGGCTGCGCGCACGAGCTGCAGCGCACCTTCGTCGTCGCGGGCCCCGAGCATTTTCGGCGCAGCGATGAGGTGTTGACGACGGTCGGGGTGGTCATCCGCGATCCGTTCACCCAACGCCAGGTCGGCACGCTCGGCATCGCGTGCCGCCACCAGTACGCCTCAGCGGCGACCGTCCCGTTGGCCGAGGAGTTCGGGCGGGCGATCGAGACGCAGCTGGGCAGCACGCGTTCCGATGTGGAGCGCGCGGCCTTCGACGAGTTCCTGCGGCTGTCCTCCCGCAGCCGCGGCGCGGTCGTGGCCGTGGGGCCCGACCTGTTTGTCGCCAACGGCCGCGGCCGCGAGCTGGTGCACGACGCGGATCACGACATGCTCACCCGGATCGCCGAGGAGTGGCTGGGCGCCCCACCGGGGCGGGAGGTGCACCGCCGGCTCAGTTCGGGGGCGGCGGTGCGCATCACCCTCACCCCGATCGGCAATCGCGTGAGCGGCTACGCGGCGGTGATGAACCTGCATGAGGTGGGGGCGCGCGCCGTCCAACTCGACGGCACGCCCCAGCCGTTCACCGCCGAGGGCCACGGCACCCTGCTGCGCCGAGCGCTGCGCCAACACGGGCGCGTGCTCGTCACCGGCGAGCACGGCGTGGGCAAGCGGCACGCCGCCCTGGCGGCGCTGGCCGAGCTCGACCGGGATGAGATCGTCGAACTCGACGGGGCGCTGGCCGCGACGCCGGGCTGGGCCGAGAAGTTGGAGCAGGCCACGGCACGCCCCGAGGCGACGGTGCTGCTCACCCACCTCGACGACGTGCCGGCCGCGGCCCAGCCGCTCGTGGCCGGGCTCCTCGCCGGGGCGCGGGCGTGGGTGGCGGCGACCGCCAGCGACGATGTCGTAGGCCCGACCCCGGCGGCCCGGGTGCGCGAGGCGATCCCGGTGGTCGTCGCCGTGCCGGCGCTGCGCGACCGCATCCACGAGGTCAAGAAGATCAGCGCCGCGATCCTCGCCGAGCTGCGCGCCGGGGACGGGCGCGACGTGCGATTGAGCGCGCGCGCCCTGTCGGCGCTGCATGCCGTGGACTGGCACGGCAACATCCGCCAGCTCGCCCAGGTGCTGGCCACCTCCCGCCTGCGCGCCACGGGCGGGGAGATCCAGGTGCACGACCTGCCGCCGCGCTACTCCCGCCACGAGCACACGGGCTTCCTGACGCGCCTGGAGCAACTGGAGCGACGCGCGCTGGCGGCCGCGCTGAGCGAGTCCGACGGCAACCGCGAGGAGGCCGCGGCTCGCCTGGGGATCTCTCGCGCCACCGTGTACCGGCGCATCAAGCTCTACGGGCTGCACTGAGCCTGCAATCGCGGCATTCGCGGCCCCCCGACGCAAGGAGACGAACGTGACCCAGCCTGATTCTCAACCGCGCGACCTCACCGGAAAGGTCGCCGTCGTCACCGGCGGCGCCTCCGGCATCGGGCGAGGCATCGGCGCCGAGCTGGTCGAGCGCGGCTGCCGCGTGGTGCTGGCCGATATCGATGAGGCGGCGGTGGCCGCCACCGCGGCGGAGCTCGGCGCGGTGGGCCTCGCCGTCGACGTCACCGACCCGGCGGACGTTGCGCGGCTGGCGGATCGGGTGGTCGCCGAGTTCGGTGCGGTTCACATCCTGTGCAACAACGCGGGCGTGGGGCCGAGCGGCGCGGTGGCCGACCTCAGCCTGGAGGATTGGCGCTGGATCTTCGACGTCAACTTTTTCGGCGTCGTCCACGGCACCCACGCCTTCCTGCCCCACCTGCGGGCCAACGGCACGTGGGGGCACGTCGTCAACACCTCCTCCCTGTCGCTGCTCGCCCCGCCGCCGGGCGTGGGCTCCTACGTGGCGACGAAGGCGGCGGTGCTGGGGATGTCGGAGGTGCTCGCCACGGAGCTGGCCGCCGAGGGCGTCGACATTGGGGTGACGGCGCTACTGCCGGGCCCGGTGACGACGAACATCCGCAACAGCCTGCGCCACCGCCCGACTCCGGCGGGTGAGACGGCGCTGCGCAACATCGATCTCGGCGCCGAGCGCACGGCGCTGCGCTTCATCGACCCGCGCGAGGTCGGCATGCTCGTAGCCGAGTCGATCGAACACAACCGGCTGTATGCCGTGACCCACGACGAATGGCTGCCCCCGGTGGCGCAGCGCCACGAGGCGATCGAGGAGTCCTTCGCCTGGGTCGGGCGGTTGCTGCCCTCCGGGGTGGCGGCCCCCGGGCGGGCGTAACGGGCCTCCTCCTCGCCCCTCGGCGTCGGCGCTGGCGCTTGCGTGAGCGGCGGCGCTGGCGTCGCCCTATCGCAACTGGTCGGCGAGCCTGCGGCAGGCGATCTGCACCGGATCCCACACCGGGGAGAAGGGCGGGGCGTAGGAGAGGTCCATGAGCGCGATGTCGCCGACCGTCATGTCGTTCCACATGGCGGTGGCGGCGGTGTCGATGCGTTTGGCCGCGCCGCGCCCACCGACGATCTGGCAGCCAAGCAGGCGCCCGGTGGCGCGTTCGGCCATGACCCAGATGGCCATGGGGGCCGATTCGGGCATGTAGCCGCTGGCGGTCGTGGACTCCATGGTGGTGGTGATGACGTCGGCGTCAGTGAGGCCGAGCTGGGGCAGCCAGTCGGTGCGTAGGCCCACGCGGGAAACCTCGGCATGCCCGGCGCGCAGGATCGCCGTGCCCAGCACTCCGGGGAAGTGGGCCTCGCCTCCCCCGATGACGGTGCCGGCGACGCGCCCCGCGCGGTTGGCGTGGGTGCCCAGCGGGATGTACCAGTGGGAGTTGAGGATGCGGTCGAACACCTCGCAGCAATCACCTGCGGCCCACACGCCGTCGGCGACACGTTGCTGCGCATCGGGAACGAGGCCGCCGCGCTCGCCCAGCGGCAGACCGGCGTCCTTCGCAAGCTGGGTGCGGGGGCGCACACCGAGGGCGAGGGCGACGACGTCGGCCGGGTAGGCGCTGCCGTCGGCGGCGGTGACCTGCAGGCGCGCCCCGCTGCCGGCGGGTGCCTCGGTGATGCCGGTGACATCGGTGCCCGGGACGACCGTGACGCCCGCGTCTTCCAGGCCCTTGCGGATGAGAGCGCCCATGTGCGGTTCGAAGGACTGCGCCATCGGTTGGGCGCCGCGGGTGACCAGCGTGGTGGTGATGCCGAGCCGGGCGAAGGTTTCGGCAACTTCCATGCCGATGTAGCCGCCGCCCACGACGACCGCGGTGGCCGGGTTGTCGGCGAGCAGGCCCTGCCAGGCGGCGCCATCGTCGAGGGTCTTCACAGGCAGCACGCCGGGGATGCCGCGGGCCCAGTCGGGGTGGATCGGTTCGGCGCCGGTGGCGATGAGCAGTTCGTCGTAGTCGAGTCGGTACTCGGTGCCGCGGTCTGTGTCCCCGTCTGTGTTGCTGCCGCGGTCGCTGTCGAGGCTGCGGACCGTGACGTGGCGGTTGGCGGTGTCGATGGCGGTGACTTCGTGGCGCATCCGCAGGTCGACGCCGCGCTCGCGGTGCCCTTCGGGGGTGCGGGCGACGAGGTCGTCGGGCGAGTCGACGTCGCCGGCGAGCCAGTAGGGGATGCCACAGGCGCTGTAGGACGTGTGGTCGGTTTTTTCGAG
>DATGSB010000038.1:0-2175 GCA_035303045.1 Actinomycetaceae bacterium
TCTCCCGGGACGGTCAGCGGCCCGTGGTGGCGGGAGCCGGCTCGGCGTGCCCGTGGGCGACGGCGTAGAACTTCTCCACCACCTCGTCGTCGGAGGTGTCCGGCTTGACCAGGGTGGTGACGACGCCGACGACGACGCTGATCGCCACGCCCACCGGGCTGATGAGGTGGTACGGGAAGTCGGCGATGAGGGCCACGGTGACGCAGACGATGCTGACGGCGAGGCTGAGCAGCGCGGCCAGGGTGGTGAACCGCTTCCAGAAGAGCCCGGCGATGATCGGGAAGGCGAGCAGCGCCGTGAACACCGAGACGTAGGTGAGCACGAGGAGGATGTTGCCCACGATCGTCAGCGCGAACACCAGGGTGGAGATGCCGAGCACGACGAAGACGCCGCGGCTCAGCCAGACGTAGAACTTGTCGTTGCGCGCCTTGAAGACGTACCGGCCGAGCAGGTCGTTGACGACGATGGAGACGGCGGAGTTCCAGATCGCCACCATGGTGCTGATGCCCACAAGCAGCAGGGTGACGAGCAGCAGGCCCTGCAGGACGGGCGGTGCGTAGTCGAGCACGAGGCGCGGCAGCGCCTCCTCCGGGGCGTCGAGGTTGGGCATGAGCACGCGGCTGAACATCGTGGCGAGCGCGACCAGCAGGTAGAGCCCGACGATGAGGATCGTGTTGATGAGCATGCCCTTGTAGGCGGTGGACTCGTTGCGCGCGGAGAACACCCGCTGCCCGTACCAGGGGGCGGCGATGTACAGCATGATGTTCTGGAAGCCCCAGGTGAGGATGGCGGCGAAGCCGTAGTCCTCCAGGTCCCAGATCGGCTCGAGGGAGAGGTACTCGGCCTCGAACACCGTGCTCAGCGACTCGAACCCGCCGGCGTTGCTGTACCCGATGTAGAAGATGACCGGGATGAACACGAGGATCATCGCGTAGGCGACGACGTCGAAGGACAGCGCCGTGATGAACCCGGCCGCGAGCGCCAGCACGAGGGTGAAGAGCGTGATGGCGACGACGGTGGTCAGCGGGTCGATGCCGAGCAGCACCGAGACGATCACGGACAGGCCGGCCAGGTAGGTGGCCGGGGCGATCCAGGTGAAGGTCAGGGTGACGACGCTCGCCAGGGCGCGCGTCGGCTCGCTGAGGCGGCCGGTGAAGCGGCGCTCGAAGAACTCCGCGATCGTCGTGATGTGCAGGCGCCGGTAGGGCTTGGCCACCGTGAAGGCGTAGATGCCGAACACGAAGATGAAGATGAGGGACGTGTACCAGATGCCGACGGTGCCGTAGAGGTAGGCCACCGAGGCGCCACCGATGAGGGTGGCGGTGTTGAACTCCGCGGCGCCGAGCGTGGCGACGAGCGCGGGCAGACCGGTACGCCGGCCGTTGAGGTTGTAGTCCTCGTACGCGTTGACCTTGCGCGCGGCCCGCACAGCCACCGCTGTGAGGATCCCCGCGAATAGCAGCAGGATCACGATCTTCTCGGTCATGTCTACCTCTCTGAACACAGCGCCGTCGCCACGTTCGGCGGCAAGGAAGGGAGCTTGCGCAGGGCGGGCTCGGCCATCCGGCACGCCCTCTTCCGACGACGAACGCGGCAGCGGCGGCGCGGCAGTTTGCCCGAGCCCGAGAGACTATGCCCGCTTCTGCCCGGTTCTGCAAGGACCTGCCCGCATATCGGGATCGGCGACGACGGCGGCGGCCCGGTGGGCCCGGTAACGTAGGGTGACGCCCGACAGGACCGGGCAATCTCGGGCACAGGGAGACGGGGATGTTAGCTGCAGCTCGCCGGGCGGAGATCCTGGAGATGCTCCGCCACCGCAGGGCCATCCGCAGCGAGGAAGTCGCTGCGACGCTCGGCGTCTCGGTGGAGACCGTGCGCCGCGACCTCGAGCACCTCGACCACGCCGGGGAGCTCGTGCGCGTCCACGGCGGCGCCGTCCCGGTCCAGGTGGCGGCCGTCTCCGAGCCGCCCTTCGAGGCGCGCACGTCCCTGGCGGCGGCGTCCAAGCAGGCCATCGGGCGGGCGGCGGCCGGCCTCATCCAGGCGGCGCGGACCGTCTTCCTCGACGTCGGCACCACGGCCATGCAGGTGGCCCACTCGATCTCGGGCGACGCCCACGCCACCGTCATCACGCCGTCGTTCCGGGTGGCCGAGATCCTCGCCCAGCACCCGACG
>DATGSB010000039.1:0-2570 GCA_035303045.1 Actinomycetaceae bacterium
TCCGGGACCGTCACCACGTCATCCGACGCGAAGTCGGCACCCGGCACAGTGAACAGGTACGCCGTCGTATCAGACAGGTCCGTGCGGGCCTCCTCCTCGGTGGCCTGCGTCGTCACCAGACAGTCCTCAACGTCATGTTCCGTGGACGGGCCACGGTTGCCCTTCGCGTCTGCCTCACCGACCCGCTCCACGTGGACAGTCACCCGCCACTCGGGCGGGAACTGGAAGACGATGCTCACGCCGTCCCGCCCTCGAAGATTGGGGCGCCAGCGATGTCGGCGCCGCACGAGCAGTAGCCCGCACCGAACATGAGATTGCACCACGGCAGGTGCCCGCCACCGCCACGCCCAACGGTGTCGATAGCGAACGCCTTCTTGTCGTCACCGTGCTTACACAGCCCTTGTAGCTGCTCGATCTCCGACGGCCAGAACAGCGACCGCCGCGCCTGCACCTGAATCGACTGCTGGAACGGGCCAGCCGACACCTGCTGCACAACCCCGGTGCCAGCGTCGTGCCAGCGGAGGATGGCAGCTCGCAGGATCGCCTTCACGGCTGCCCGCTTCGGCGAATCCGGGGTGAAGTCCTCGATGCAGGGAGCGATGAGGGTGGCTGTCGCCTCAGCGTCCTCGATCATCGCCGCGGCCTTGACCTCGTCGATGGCCGCGAACGGTGCAAGGTCCGTCGTTCCGATGAACTGGCCCATCCTCACCGCCCCCTACTCACGCGTCGTCGGTGTCCTTCTGAGTGGCCGCCTTGCGCCGCCGCTGCGGCTTGGCCGGCTTGTCGACAGGCTCGTACTCGTCCGTGGGGAGCCGGGCCGCCGTGGCATCATCGACGCTCACGACGGACCCGGTCCGCACGTTCCGCAGGCGGGGCATCAGCCGGCGTCGGCAGCCGTCTCGACGACGGCGAACCGGTCGGCGAACACGTACCAGCCGAACACGATCTCCAGCCGGAGCGCGATCTGGTTGTGCCGCTTGAGGTCGCCCTGACCGTCCGGGTCGCCGTACCGGATCAGCTCGATCGGCAGCTCGCGCTGCACGCCCCACCGGACACCGTTCTGGAAGTCGCCGACGATGGCGCGGACACCAGTGTCGTCGGCCTCCGGGGTGCCGGAAACGGTGTCGCCCTGCGCGGTGTTCACGCCCATGAAGTTGGTGACGTTCGTGCCGAACCCGAGCTGCGGGTACCGCTGCTGGGAGGTCTCTCCGGCGCCGTCGCGGGACATGAGCTGAGACAGCGACCACGAGAACTTCGGGTCGAACGCGGCACCGTTGACCGAGACGGTCGGGGACGCGTTGACGAGCAGCCCGACGGCCTCACGGAAGTCCGCGTCGGCGTCGGCGGTGCCGATCTCGACACGCTTCGTGGTCGCGGTGATGTAGTTGTCCCAGCCGGTGATGACCGTGCCGGTGAGCGGGTTGATCCGGTGGATCAGGCCGAGGTCCAGCGCCCGCGAGAGGGCGGTGCCACCGGCGTCGCCGAGGGAACGCAGGACTCCGAGCTGGTAGTCCTCGTCAGCCCACTGGACCTCCTCGTTGAACCGCATGGTGACCTGCGCCTTGTGAGGCTTGGCGGTCACCGACCCGAACGATCCGCTGGTGGAGTCCTTCTGGGCGCCCTCCTCGACGAACTCGGCGCGAGGAAAGTCGTTGAAGGTGATGTAGTCCACCTCACCGAAGCGCATGGGCTCACGGTTGGAGAGGCGGGCGATGGTGGACGTGGAACGGGACGCCGTGATCATGCCGTCGGCGATGTTCCGCGGCATGAGGACCTTGGCGTCAGCGGTGCCGAAAACGGCCATGACAGGCTCCTTCTGGTCTTGGGGGAGTTACCCGCCGAACAGAGAGCGCGCGGTCGCACGCTCCTCGTCTTCTGCGGGCTTCGAGGGGGAACGCCCCTGGAGCGGGGCGCGGTTGCCTTGCTTCTTGCGTTCGATGACGTGAGACGCGAGACGCTCGGCCTGCTTGGTGAGCGTCTCCTCGTCGGCGCCGGTCAGGAACAGGTCACGGTCCTCGGGCGAGATGCCGTGGGCCGCGGCGATATCGGAGCGGAGCCGGGCCGTCTCGGCGTCCCGGTACCTCTGCTCCAGTTCGGCGATCCGCTCCTCAGCGGTCTTCGCACCCTCGGCCTTCGCCTTGAGGTCCTTGTAGTCCGCGTACTTCGCCTCGACGCGCTTGACGCGCTCTCCGACGATGCGGTCGACGTCAGCCTGGGTGAAGGTCTGCTCCTGGCCCTGCTGCTGCCCGTTCTCGCCACCGTTCTCGGTGCCGGACTGGTCGCCGTTCTCGACGCCCTGGGCGCCGCCGTTCTCACTCATACGAACTCCCGTAGCCTCGTCAGGTCTTGCACCGGCTTTGAGCGCAGCCGTCGCGCTACCCCCATGTCGGGGTGGACTCGTTACCGCCTACGCGGGTCTTCCAGTGCGGCCAGGTCGCGAATCTGCGAGAAGTGGTAGTCCCGCTCCTCCTGCGTCATCCCGGCCGTCCGCACCGACGCCACATAGGCATCCGCCGGCACCTCGGGCGCGTCCGCGTCCCACGACGGGACCGCGACACAGTGACAGTCGT
>DATGSB010000040.1:0-6115 GCA_035303045.1 Actinomycetaceae bacterium
ACTTCTCGCCCCGGTCGTTGTTCTCATCGACGTCGCGGGCGATGAGGGCGATCTGCGGGTAGACGCTGTCGAGCTGCATGGCCGCGTCGGCGAGCCGCCAGCGGATGTCGGGGTCGTTGGCGTAGGGGGCGCCGTTGTTGAGCAGTGAGCGGCGGCGGTGGACGGCGTCGACCGCCACGTCGAGGGCGCGCTGGGCGACCCCGGTGTACACGCTGGCGAGAAGGATCTCGAAGCAGGCGAAGATGCCGAAGATGAAGGGGTCCATCGTGGGCCCGGGCGGGATGCGGCGCACGATGCGATCCGCCGGTGCCGGGGCCCCGTCGAGCACGGTGGTGCACGACTGCGAGCCGCGCATCCCCAGCGCGTTCCAGTCGTCCTTGACCTCCACACCGCCGCCGTCGCGGGTGATGAAGCCCCACACGGCACGGGGGTCAGCCGGGTCGGTCGTGTCCATGCCGAAGGTGCCCAGCCGGGTCCATACCGGCGACAGCGAGGTGAAGATCTTCGTGCCGTGGAAGGTGTAGCCGCCCTGCCCGTCGGGGCGGGCGTCGCTCGTGGAGCCGAACAGTACGAGGTCGTTGCCGGCCTCCGAGACCCCGAAGCCGAAGATCTCCCCGGCCATCGCCTCGGTGAAGATGAAGTCGCACGAGTCGTCGCCGCGGTCATGCACGACCTTGGCCACGCCGAGCCATACGAGGTGCATGTTGACGGCGAGCGCCGTCGCGGGGGCCGCCCCGGCGAGGCGCATCTGCTGGCGCGTCATCTCCTCGAGGCTGAGTCCGCCACCGCCGAAGTCGCTCGGCACCAGCGCGGTGAGGTAGCCGGCGGCCGTGAGGTCGGCTAAGTCGTCGTGGGGGAAGCCGTTGGTGCGGTCCACCTCGGGTGCGCGGGCTCGGATGCGTTCCAGCAGTTCGTCGCTCAGTAGTTCGGCCATGGGTGCTGCCACCTTCCGGATCGCCTCTGGTGACTTCGACACTAGCCGCACATCACAACTTGGCCGCATTCGGGCAACGGCTCGGCCTCGACCCACCTCGGGCGGGGCGGTGGCACTAATGTCCGCACCATGACGACACGGCGCATTGTTGCGATGCTGTTGGCCCTGCTCGTGCTCGCCGGGTGCGCGCGCAGTGGTTCCGACTCGGGGGGCACCTCCGCCGGCGGCGACATCGCCTGGCAGGATTCGTCCGCTCCGGCACCCGACATGGCGGTGGAGGAGCACCGGGGGGAGGACGCCGAGATGGCCGATATGGCCGAGGCCGGAGTGGACGACGGACGCGAGATCGTGTCGACCGCTTCCCTCACGCTCGTGGCCGCCGACACGGGCGAGGCCGTCGAGGGCATCGTACAAATCGTCGCCGACGCCGGCGGCCGGGTGGATGAGCGCACTGAACACGCGCCGTCCGGGTCCGAGGACTCCTCGGCGTGGCTGACCGTGCGCGTCCCCGCCGCCGAGCTCGAGGGCGTCATCGCCGACATCGAGGAGCTCGGCGAGGCTCGGGAGGTGTCGATCTCTACTGACGACGTCACCCGCATGGGCCGTGACCTCGACGCGCGCATCGGGGCGCTGGAGGCCTCCACCGAGCGGTTGCTCGACCTCATGAGCGAAGCCGATTCCAGCGAGGCGCTCATCGCCGCCGAGGAGGCGCTGAGCCAGCGCCAGGCGGAACTGGAGTCGCTGCGCTCGCAGCGGGCCTACCTCAGCGAGCAGGTCGCGTTGTCAACGCTGCACATCTCCGTGCACGCCGAGCGCACCGCGGAGTTCGAATCCGGCGGGTTCCTCGGCGGGCTCAAGAGCGGCTGGTACGCGCTGGTAGATTTCGCCAGCGCGCTGCTCGTGGGCATCGGTGCCGCCATCCCGTGGCTCGTGATCATCGGCGTGCCCGTCGTGCTTCTCGTGTTGCTCGCGCGTCGGCGCCGCCGCCGGCGGCGCGCGCAGGCCGACGCCGGGGCGCCTCAGGAGGACGTCACAGCGGCTTGACGAGCGGGAACGTGATCGTTTCGCGGATCCCCTTGCCGGTGAGCGCCATGAGGAGCCGGTCGATGCCCATGCCCATGCCGCCGGCGGGTGGCATGCCCTGCTCCATCGCCTCGAGGAAGTCCTCATCGACGAGCATGGCCTCGGGATCGCCGGCCGCGGCCACGAGCGCCTGGGCTTCGAAACGCTCGCGCTGCACCACCGGATCGACCAGCTCGGAGTAGGCGGTGGCGAGTTCGAAGCCGCGCACGTACAGGTCCCACTTCTCCACCACGCCGGCCTTGGTGCGGTGCGCGCGGGTCAGCGGGGAGGTGTCCACGGGGTAGTCGCGCACGAAGGTCGGGGCGTACAGGTGGTCACCGACAAGCAGCTCCCACAGCTCTTCAACGATCTTGCCCGGCGTGTAGTGCGGGGCGACCTCGAGCTCGTGGCGCTCGGCGAACCCGAGCAGCTCGTCCCTGTTCGTGTCCGGCGTCACCTCCACCCCCAGCGCGCCCGACAGCGATTCGTACAGCGAGAGCTCGGCCCACTCCCCGCCGAGGTCGTACTGCGCGCCGTCCTCGAGCGTGACGGTCGTCGAGCCGAACGCCTCCTTAGCCGCGGCCTGCACGATGTCGCGGGTGAGGGCGGCCATCGTGTCGTACGAGCCGTAGGCCTCGTACGCCTCGAGCATCGCGAACTCCGGGGAGTGGGAGGAGTCCGCCCCCTCGTTGCGGAAGTTGCGGTTGATCTCGAACACGCGGTCGATGCCGCCGACGACGGCGCGCTTGAGGAAGAGCTCGGGGGCGATGCGCAGGTAGAGGTCGAGGTCGTAGGCGTTCATGTGGGTGACGAACGGCCGAGCCGCCGCCCCACCGGGCTGGATCTGCAGCATCGGCGTTTCGATCTCGATGAAGTCCCGTGCTTCGAGGCTGCGGCGCAGGGAGCGCACCACCGCGGAGCGGCGGCGCACCATGTCGCGCGCGGCGGGGCGCATGATGAGGTCGAGGTGACGACGGCGTACCCGGCTTTCCTCCGACAACGCCACCTGTTCGCCGTCTTCGTTTTCATACGTCTTGGGCAAGGGGCGCAGGGCCTTGGCCGCGAGCTGGTAGCTGTCGGCCATGACCGACAGCTCACCGCGACGCGAGGAGATGACCCGGCCGCGGACGAAGAGGTGGTCGCCGAGATCGACGTCTGATTTGAACGCGGCCAGGGCCTCCTCCCCGACCTCGGCCTGCGAGACCATGGCCTGCAGCTGGTGACCGGCGCCGTCCTGGAGGGTGGCGAAGCACAGCCGGCCGGTGTTGCGCAGGTACATCACCCGCCCGGCGACCCCGACCTCGACGTCGGTTTCCTCACCGGCCCCCAGGGTGATGAACTGCGTGCGCACCTGGGGGATCGTCGTCGTCACCGGCAGCGTGACCGGGTAGGGGTCGATGCCGGCGTCGATGAGCCGTTGGCGCTTGTCGGCCCGAATGCGGATCTGCTCGGGCTGGTCGTCATGCTGGTCCGCGCCGCGGCTCGCGGCTCCATTGGTGTCACTCACATCGGCGATCCTATCCGCCGTTCGGGCGAGGCCTGCCAGCCCGCGATGTGCCCTATATCGCCCTTAACCCGCGACCGCGAGCGTGTTTCACGAAGTAAGATGGAAGGTAACAGCACTTTGGCTCCGCCGTGACGGAGCGACCTCGCCGGCGTGATCACACGCAGCTTTTCTATTGCTTTGCCGTAGCGCCCGAGGATCAGGCTGCCCCTGGACTGAGGAGGTTCATGCAGTGACCGCACACGTGTTTGTTCTAGGCCTCGATGCACAGAACCTCGAGGTTCTACGATCGGTGCCGGAATATCTCGACGTCGAGTTCCACCCCTTGCTCACCCGCCACGAGCTCCAACACACCGACGCCACCGTGCCCGAATTGGTCGACCGCGCTGCTCGGGTGCTCGACGCGTTTCCCCATCCGATCTCCGCGATCGTGGGCTACTGGGATTACCCGGTGAGCACGATGCTCCCGATCCTTGGGGCGCGCTACGGCGTGCGCACCGCCGACCTCGCGGCCGTCGTCAAGTCCGAGCACAAGTACTGGAGCCGGCTGCTGCAGCGCTCGGCGATCGACGAGGTGCCGGGCTTCGGCACCGTGGATCTCCACGATCCGGCCGCGACGCTGCCCGCGCACATGGCCTACCCGGCGTGGGTCAAGCCCATCAAGTCGGCGTCGTCGGAGGGCGCCTACTTCATCCGTAACGACGGCGAGCTGCGTGCGGCCCTGGCAAAGGAGCGGTCCGCCACGCGGCGCATGCACTGGGGATTCCACGACGTGCTCGACATGGTCGAGCTGCCCTCCGAGATCGCCGATCTGGGCCCCGGCACCTGCCTCGTCGAGGAGGCGCTCACCGGGCGCCAGGCCACGGTCGAAGGCTTCAGCGTCGAGGGGCGAACCGAGATCTTCGGCGTTGTGGACTCCATCCGCTACCCCCACGTGCCCAGCTTCCTGCGGTACGAATACCCCTCGAGCCTGCCCGCAGAGGTGCAGGAGCGGATGGCCGAGTTGTCGCGGCGAGTTGTCGCCGCCGTCGGGCTCGACCACGGCGCGTTCAACATCGAGTTCTTCTGGGACGAACGCACGAAACGGCTGGCTGTGCTGGAGATCAACGCGCGCCACTCGCAGTCCCACGCCAGGCTGTTCCACCTCGTCGACGGCCGCAGCAACCACGGCGTCATGCTCGACCTGGCTTTGGGCCGCACGCCGTTCATGCCGCACCGCGAGGGCGAGTTCCCGGTGGCCGCGCTGTGGATGCTGCGCTCGTTCTCCGACGGACGCCCGCGCCGGCTGCCCACGCCGCTGGAGGTGGCGGCGCTGGAAGCGGAGATCCCGGGCACAACCATCGAGATTGCGGCCCGGGAGGGCCGGTGGCTCTCGGAGAACCACCGCGGTGACTCGTACAGCTATCTGCTTGCGAACATCGTCGTCGCGGGCCAGACCCCGGGTGAGGTCGAGGCCAACTTCGTCGCCGTGCGCGACGGGCTCATCTTCGACATCGAGCAACCCACGCGCACGATCGAAGCGCCCATCGCCACGCCTAAGGTTCTCGTCACCCCATCGGACGGTCTCCGCCCGCCGCTCGAGGAGCTCAGCGCGTCCTAGCGATGCTTGCGCGTGGCGCGACGCGCGTCATAGCGGCGCGACCCGCGTCATAGCGGTCCGTTGCGCCACGCGGGGGTGCGAAGTGCGGGGTGCGCGTCCATCGTCCATCGCACCGTGCGCACGGTGCGGGGTGCACGTCAGCCGCGCCACGCGCAAGGTGGGAGCTTCTCGCCCGCCGCGCCGCGGAAGCGCGCCTCGGCCCATGGGCGACGGAAACCTATGAGCGCGCGCCCATTTGGCAGCCGCTGAGCACCCTTAGGTTCCACCTTTCCGTCGTAGATCGACTCTGAAACCCGTGACTTACGACGGACTCCCATGAGCCAGCCGCACTTCGTGGCTGGATCCCATGAGCCAGGCATGAGCCAGCCGCACTTCGTGGCTGGATCCCATGAGTCAGTCCGGTGGCCAGGCACTTCGTGGCTGGATCCCATGAGTCAGGCGCACGTCAGGCACCAGCGACGGGCGTGTGGCGGCTAAGGTGCCTGAGGGAAGAAGCGCGACAGCGCGCCAGTAGCAAGGGAGCACACATGGGCCAGTCGTATCGTTCGTCGCAGCGCACCAGCGTCGAAGTGCGTGGCGGTGATCTCGCCGTCGGCACCTGGGGCAGCCCCAGTCTGCCGCCGGTGTTGGCGATCCACGGGATCAACGACACCCACATGGCGTGGGGCGCTGTCGCGCAACAGCTTGACGGCGCGCGGCTCATCGCCCCGGATCTGCGCGGTCGCGGGCGATCGACCCACCTGCCCGGACCGTGGGGGTTGGCGCAGCATGCCGACGACGCGCTGCGCGTGCTCGATGCCTTCGAGGTTGAACGCGCGGTGATCACGGGCCACTCGATGGGCGGCCCGGTTGCCCTGCTGCTGGCGCAGCGCCACCCCGACCGCGTGCAGGGGCTCGTGCTCGTGGACGGCGGGCTCAAGCCGCCGGCGATGCACGGGGATCCGGAGTGGATCTCCCGCCACCTCCTGCGCGACCTCGCGGTGCGCCTCACCACCGCGTTCGCCTCCCGCGAGGA
>DATGSB010000041.1:0-2667 GCA_035303045.1 Actinomycetaceae bacterium
CGTTGGCAGCGAATGCTGCCGAGGACTACGCCACGCTCGCCGAGACCGTGCCCTTTCGGATCAACGCCCGCGAGAGTGCCAGCGTCTTTGGCACGCCGCTCGGCGCGCACCGCGCACTGGCGGCCCTCAGCGCCGTGGGCATCCCCGGCGTCAACCCCGAGATGGAAGTCCTCAGCGGCACCGAGGTGCGCCGGCTCGAGCCGATTCTGTCGAGCCGCGCGGCGAGCGCTCTCGTGGTCAAGCAGGAGGTCCAGCTGGAACCGGACAGCCTGCTCGCTGCGCTTGAGCACGCGATCCGCGAGGCCGGCGGAACGGTCATGCGGGGGGCACCCGCCCAACCGTTGGCGGGCGCCAACGGCCGCGTCCAGGCAGTCACGGTCGGCCACCAGTCGATCCCGGCCGACGCCGTCGTCGTCGCGGCAGGGGCGTGGACGCCCGGCCTCGTGCGCCCCCTCGGGTGGCGGCTCCTCAGCGAACCAGGCAAGGGGTACAGCATCTCGTTGCCGAGCGCTCAACCGCCGACGCGGGTGATCAACCTGGCCGACGCGCGCGCCGGCATGGTGCCCCATCGAGACGGCGCGCGGCTGGTGGGGATGATGGAACTCAGCGGGCTCAACGAACGCATCGATTGGCGGGCGGTGGATCGGGTTTACGCGGCCGCCCGCCCGTACCTCGCGGGCCCGGCGCCACCGCGGCTGGACCGGCACACCACGCGGGTGGGCGTGGGCATGCGCCCGATGCTGCCCGGCGGGCTGCCCGTCATTGACCGCGTCGGCGAATCCAACGTGTTCGTCTCGACGGGACACGCGATGATGGGGGTCGTGCTCGCCTTGGCCTCCGCGCGCGAGCTCACCGACTACGTGTTCACCGGCCGCCGGCCGCTGGCCTTGGAACCATTCCGCTACCGCGGGCGGCGAAGTGCCGCCGGAGAGGGAACAGATGAGCGTCGAGTTTCTTGAGCCCGAGCGGCCCGAGCCGCCCATCGCCGTCGCGGCGATGTCGCGGGATACCGTCATGTGCACGGTCGTGCCGGAGTATGACGACGGCAGCATCGCCGCCGAGGGAATCACAGCCCAGACCCGCCGCGTGTTCGCCAACCTCGACGATGTATTGCGAAAAGCGGGCTCCTCGCTCGAGCAGGTCATGCACGTCACCGTCTACCTGGTGAACATCGGTGACCGCGCGGCAATGACCGACGTGTGGTGCCAAGTGTTTCAACCGCCGTACCCCGGCAGGGCGACGATCGGGGTCAAGGAGCTCGGCCATCCCGACATGCTCATCGAGATCACCGTGGTCGCCGAGCGCGGCTAGCCCTCGGCGAGTGCCCCGTTGCCCGCACCGTTGTCGGAAGACTCGCCGTCTTCCGTGGGTGGAACCTTGAGGGTGGCGAGGATGTTCTTGTAACTCGCCCGCAGGTGCACGGCCGTCGTCTGTTGGGCGAGCAGTTCGTCGCCGTCGGCGATCGCCTCGGCGATCAAGGCGTGCTCCCGAGCCGCCCGGGCGAGGCGATCGGTGTTCGACCGGGACATCCGCCGGGCGCGCAGGGCGTGCGCCCGCACCTGCTCGATCGCGCTGAGCAGATATGAACTCCCCATCGCCTCGTCCGTTGCGCGGTCGAAGTCGGCGACCAACTCGTAATAGGCCAGGTGGTCGGGGTCGCTCTCGGTCAGCAGCGCCGAGGCCTCGTCGAACCGGTGCCGCAGCTCGGCGAACACCCGCGAATCACCGCGCCGGGCGGCGAGCCGGGCCGCCTGCGGCTCCAGGGCTTCGCGCAGCTCGAACAAGTGGCGCACATCGCTGGCGCTGAGGTCGGACACGACGAGCGTGCGCCCCTTGCCGGGGACGGCCAGGCCATCGGCCACCAGCCGGCGCAGTGCCTCCCGCAGTGGCGTGCGCGAGACGCCCAGCCGCTCCGAGTGGTCAACTTCGCTCAGCAGCGTGCCCGGCTCGAGGCGCCACGTGACGATCTCGTCACGAAGCGTCTCGTACACCCGGTCGCTGGCACGCAGCGACCGGCGAGGGGTGGCGCGTGCGCCGTCAACGCTCATGGTTCCAGGATGATCTTTCCGGCGGGAGCGCCAGATTCCATCGACCGCATGGCCTCGCTGACGTCGGCGAGCGGGAAGCGCGAGCCCACGTGCGGGCGAAGTGCGGCCGTCGTCACAAGGTCGAGCATAGTGGCGAATTCCTGCGCGTTTCCCATTGAGGTGCCCAGCACATCTATCTGCTTGAGGAACAGGTAGGGGAGCACGAGCTCGGGTACGGGGCCCGCGCTGGCGCCGAAGCTGACGAGCCGGCCGCCGGGCCGCAGCACGCGCAGCAGGCTGGGGAAGAGCTCGCCTCCGATGCTGTCGACGACCAGGTCGAACTGCGGCACCATCGCCCGGAGCTGCTTCGTCCAGTCCTCGTCGGTGGTGTCGACCCCGCCCATGGCGCCCAGCTCGGTGGCTAGCGCGATGTGCTCAGGGTTGCGGGAGGTGACGTAGACGTTCGCGCCGAGCGCCGCCGCGAACTGCACCGCGAACCCGGCGACGCCGCCGCCGACCCCGGGGATCAGCACGTTCTCCCCCGCCGCTACCGCGCCGCGGGTCGTCAGCGCCCGAAACGCGGTGAGGCCGGCGAGGGGAAGCGCGGCCGCTTCGGCGAACGACAGATGCGAGGGCATCG
>DATGSB010000042.1:0-3762 GCA_035303045.1 Actinomycetaceae bacterium
TCGGCGAAACGGGGCTGACCCAGGCGCTGCTCGCGGAAAAGCCGCGTCTCGAGGCCTGCCACGGCTGTTTCACGCCGTGGGACACGCTGTCGATGTACTTCGAGAACGAGATAACGCTCGATGAACTCTGCTCGGCCCCGACGTACTCGCCGCCCGCCATCCGTGAGCTGCTGGCCGAGATGAAGTTCGACTACGACCGGGGGCGCCGTGGGTGAGACGGCCGGGGCCTTCGTCGCGGCCTCAGACCTGTGCGGAATCCTGCGCGGCGCGCCGGACCGTCCCGGTCGTCTACGCGGTACCGACGGTACGGCGCTTTCTACCAGGGCGTTGCTCGACGCCGTCGAGCGCGTCCGCGCACGGGTCAAGGGGGGCTTTCCTGGGGGTGTCGCAGGCCGCGTGATCGGTCTACGGGCCGAGAACGGGCCGCCGTGGGTGATCGGGCTGCTCGGTTTGTTGGAGGCCGGTGCCCATCCGCTGCTGGTGGGATCCGACGCCCCCGATGCTGAAGCCGAACGCTTGCTATGCGACGCCAACGGGGAGGGGTGGCTCGAAACCGCCACCGGATCGGTTTCCCGCACCCGTGACGCGCCGCCGCTCCAGTGCACCATGTCCGGTGGACCCTCCCTCGTGCTGGCCACGTCCGGCTCGACCGGGCGGCCCTCGCTCGTGCGGCGTGCCGAGTCCGACCTGGTCGCCGAGGGCTTGCGCTACCGCGACGGTGTCGGCGTCGGACCGGACGACCAAGTGCTGCTCCCGCTACCGCTGAGCCACTCCTACGCCCTGGGCTGGCTGTTCGGCGCGCTGCTCTCCGGCGCTGCCGTCGTACCCGCGCCGCCGACCGCGCTCGGCGCGGCCGCGGATGAGCTAACCGGGGGTGCCACCGTCATCGTGCTCGTCCCCTCCTTGGCCCGGCTGCTGGTTCAGCGCGTTGCCCGCCGCGCCGAGCAGCGTGCACCGCGGCTGCGTATGGCGATGATCGGGGCGGGTCCGGTGGACGGCGAGCTCGAACGCACCGTGCGCGACGCCCTGGGCGTCCCCACGTCCCGCAACTACGGCTCCACCGAGACCGGTGCCCTGTGCGCTGGTGTGGCCGACCCGGCTGGGCCCGGGCTGGCGCCCGGCTATGTCGGGAAGGTCCTGCCCGGCGTCGCCTACGAGATCGTGGGCGAACCAAATGACGACGCATCCCCGTCCACAGGCCTGCTGCGTGTGCGCACGGCGCCGGGCGCCGACTGGCATGAGACGGGCGATCTGGTCACTGAGGCCCCCGACGGGCTGCGGGTGCTGGGACGGCGCGCAAGCGCGGTCCGCCGCGGCGACCGCTGGGTGGCCCCACTGGAGGTGGAGTCTGTTCTGCGCGCCCACCCCGGAGTGCGGGACGCGCACGTGGCTGGGCGGCCCGGGCGTCACACGGGCGCCGACCGACTGATCGCCGACGTCGTCCTGGCCGAGGGCACCGGCCTCGCAGATGTACGCCGCCACATGACCGAGCACCTGTCGCCAGTCAAGCGTCCCGACGAGCTGCGTGAGCGTGAGGACCTGGGGCGCACCGCCGCGGGCAAGGTACCGGCACTGGCGCGTCCGCGCTTGACCGCCGCTGGGCTTGCCGCCACACGTGCTTACAAGGCGTCCGAGCTGCTGTTCGCGTTGCGCGACCTGGGAGTTCTCGAACGGCTGGACGGTGATCACGACGTCATCGACCTGGCCCGGCGCACTGGTTGCCGCGCCGACACGCTGGGACGGCTGCTCGACGTGGCCGCCGACCTGGGGCTGGTGAGGGCTGAGTCGGGCGGGGATGACGCCGGGGTCGCGCTCGAGGACGCTCTCGGATTCGTAGATCTGGAGGCGTCCCTCTCGCGTAGCTGGACATCACGGAGCGCTCTCGCCGCGCTGGTCCGCGGGGACGCCCATCCCCGACGCCCGTTTGAGGACGGCGCCCCACATCCGGAGTTCGCCCAAACCTACCGGCGGGCGATGGAGGCCCCCTCGGCCCAGGCTCGCAGCGCTCTGGGGGCACGGCTGCTGCGCGTGCCGCGCGGCGCGCGGATCCTGGAGGTCACCGCCGGCCCTGGCCGCTACCTGCCCTCTCTGATCGATGCCGACCCGGAGACCGTCGGCCACCTAGTGCCCGTCGGACTGCTGTCCGGCGAGCCCCACCCCGCTCTCGTCGGGAGCAACCGTGTGGAGGTCTCCCCCGACCCAGGCGCTGGGGTGTTCGACGTCTGCGTGGTGGCCAACGCGGTGCACGGCCCGTCACCGGGCGACGACCTGAAATGGCTCCTGTCGCGTCTGCGCACCGACGGGAAGCTGCTGGTCGACGACATCTTCCTTCCCGAAGGCGGCGGGCCCGGATCAGAGCTGGCTCTGGACTGGTGCACCCATGGTGGGACGTCATGGGCGCACCTGAAGAACCTCGTCGAGGCGCTGACCGCGCGCGGCGCCCGTGTCGATCGCAGTGTGCCGCTGCCCGGCGGCGGCGCCGCCTTGGTGCTGGCCGACGCCCCCCCGAAGCACACGTAGCGCGAACGAGGAGGAGAAATGACCAACGACACCTTACGCGTCGTCGTCGTGTCCGGCGCCTCGGGAAACATCGGCCGGGCCTGTGTGCGCCGCCTCGCCACCGAGGGCACCGCCATTGTCGCCGGCTACCACCATGGCGCCGACGCGATCCAGGCGGTCAGAGCTGAAGCCGAGACGCATGGTGTCGTCTGCGTGCCCGTCAAAGCTGACGTGTCCGAGTCCGGAGGCGCCGAGATGCTCGTCGAGGCGGCGATGACACGGTTCGGGCGTGTCGACGGCTGTGTCGCCGCCGCCGCCGTCCTACTGAGACGCCCGGCTCTGGCCACCGACGCCGCCACCCTGAACCACCTCCTGCGGGTCAATGTCGGCGGCTCCGTCGCGCTCGCTCGGGCCTGCCTGCGTCCGATGATGAGGGCCCGCCATGGCCGGATCGTCCTACTGGGATCCTGGGCGGGACAGCGCGGGCTGCCCGGACAGAGCGCCTACGCCGCGTCCAAGGGGGCGCTGGAGCCGTGGGCGGCGTCGGTGGCCGGTGAGGTCGGGCGTCAGGGCGTCACCGTCAACGTGGTCGCCCCCGGCGTCGTCGACGACGGCTCCCCGCAGCACAGCGTCGAGGAAGCCACCAAGGTCCGTGAGCTCATCGGCGCCCGCCGCCCGGCAAAACTGGAGGAGATCACAACCGCGGTGTCGTTCCTGCTTTCCGAGGGGGCTTCCTACGTCAACGGCACGACACTCAGGGTCGACGGGGGAGCTCGTTTCTGATGCCCGCGCATTCCGTCTCACGTATCGCCATGGTGGGGACCGGCTGGATGGCCCGCCGGGTGTGGCTGCCGATGCTGGAGGCCCACGCCGGCGCGCGGATCACCGCTGTCGTCGAGCCGTTCGCGGAGCGCCGCGAGGCCGCCCTCGCAGACTGCTCCGGCGCTGTGCCCACGACGCTGGATGGGCTCGACCCCGTCCTGGCCGATGCTGCGGTCGTCGCCGTGCCCAATGACCAGCACGCAGCGGTCGCGGCCCCTCTGCTGCGCCGCGGAATGGACGTGTTCGTTGAGAAGCCGGTGTGCCTCACCAGTGGTGAGGCGGCCGCCCTGACCGAGGCCTCGTCGGCGGGCGGCGGCCGGCTCCTCGCCTGGAGCCCGGCCCGCCACCGCGCCGACGTGGCGATGCTCGCCTCCGCCAGCGCCGACCTGGGGCCGGTGCGGTACGCGGAGCTGGAGTGGGTGCGCGCGGCCGGGGTGCCCA
>DATGSB010000043.1:0-4311 GCA_035303045.1 Actinomycetaceae bacterium
GTCACCTGCCCGGCATCCGATTCGGCGGTCGTGCGGAGGGCAACGGGGGCGAAGGCGACGTCGCCGGGAGTCAGCGCCAACGCGTCGGGGGAGAACACCATGAGGCCGGCCTCGCCCATGGTCTCGTGGTCCGCCCACCCACTCTCGTTATCCGGCGCCTGCTCGCGGTTTTGCTACACGTTGAACGTCGAGGTGCCGATCGGGTCGCCCTGCGAGTTCGCCCCGCCCCAGACCCACTCGCTGTCGTTCCAGGCGGCCAGCGTGGAGATGGCGCCCACGGCGAGAACCGTTCCTGCCGCGCTGAGAGCGACGATCTTGCGAGTGCGTTGCGATCGAGTCGTTGGGGTCATGACGTCCTGGTCCTGTTCGTCGGTGAATGACGGCGTCGATGGGACGACTGTAGATCAGGAGTCGGGCGGTTTAGGACGTTTCGGTCGTCGCGTTTCGAAGGTGGCGCACGAGGGTTTCCGCAAGCCCCGTGTATCCGGCCGGCGTGAGCTGCAGGAGCCGCTGTTCGGCGTCTTCCGGCAGTCCCAGGCCGGAGATGAGGTCACGCATGGCCGCGGCGTCCACCCGCCGCCCGCGCGTGAGTTCCTTGAGTCGTTCGTAAGGGTCGGCCATCCCCTCCACCCCGGCGACGGAGGCGGCGCGCATCGCCGACTGGATCGGCTCGCCCAGCACCTCCCACGAGGCATCGAGATCGCGATCGAGCGCCTCGTGATCGACGTCCAGGCCCGCCAGCCCGCGGTTGACGTTGTCGATCGCCAGCAGCGAGTGGCCCAGCGCGACCCCGATGTTGCGCTGGGTGGTGGAGTCGGTGAGGTCGCGCTGCAGCCGGGAGGTCACGAGCGTCGCCCCGAGAGTGTCGAGCAGCGCGCAAGAGATCTCGAGGTTCGCCTCGGCGTTCTCGAACCGGATCGGATTGACCTTGTGCGGCATGGTCGAGGAACCCGTGGACCCCTGGGCGGCGAGGCGCTGGCGAAAGTAGCCCAGCGAAATGTAGGTCCACACGTCGGTGCAGAGGTTGTGCAGCACCCGGTTGAACCGCGCGACATCCGCGTACAGCTCCGCCTGCCAGTCGTGCGGCTCGATCTGCGTCGTCAACGGGTTCCACGTGAGACCGAGGGACTCGACGAAGCCGCGGGCGATCTCCTCCCAATCGGTGCTCGGCACCGCCACCGCGTGCGCGCCGTACGTGCCGGTGGCCCCGTTGATCTTGCCGAGGTATTCGGCCCGCGCCACCCGTTGCACCTGGCGCTGCAGGCGCGAGGTGAGAACCGCCAGCTCCTTGCCCAGGGTGGTGGGGGTCGCCGTCTGCCCGTGGGTGCGCGACAGCATCGGCACCGCCGCATGCTCCCGCGCCATGGCGGCCAGCTGGTCGAGCAGTTCTCGGGCCGCCGGCAGCCACACGTCGGTGATCGCCGCGCGGATCGTGATGGCGTAGCTGAGGTTGTTGATGTCCTCGCTCGTGCAGAAGATGTGGACGATCTCCCCGACATCCGCCAGCACCGTCTCGCCCAGCACGTCGGGCGCCGCGGCGAGGCGCCGCTTGAGGAAGTACTCGATGGCCTTGACGTCGTGGCGCGTCTCCGCCTCGATCTCACCGAGCTCCGCGATCTCCTCGGGCCCGAAGGAGTCGACGACGCCGTGCAGGTAGGCGACGTCGGCGGCCGACAGCCGCGGGGCGCCGGGGAGGGCCCCCTGGTCGGTGAGGTGGATCAGCCACGCCACCTCCACCTCGAGGCGCGCGCGGTTGAGCGCGGCCTCCGAGAGGTGCTCGGTGAGGGCTCCCGCCACCGCGCGGTAGCGGCCGTCGAGGGGGCCCAGCGCGATCGGCGGATCAACGTCGGCGAGGCGCAGCCGGTCGGTGGCGCGGGACAGGGTCGAATGAGGTTCGCGGCTCATGACCGCATGATCCCAGAGGCGGTGACGCCGCGTGGGTCAACGTCCGGGGTGTGGCGGTGACGCGCCCAGCACTTGGCGCAGGTGCTCGACGAGCCCCTCGGCGGCCGCCCGGATCTCCTCGTAGCTGCGCACGAAGTCGGCGTCGTCCCCGAAGTAGGGGTCGTCGACGTCGAGTTCCCCGGCCGCGACCGCCGCCTCGTCGAAGGAACGCAGCAGCCTGATTCGATCAGCTTCCTCCTCGGTGACCGCCATCGCGCGCAGATCGCGCAGGTGGCTTTCGTCGAGGGCCAGCACGAGGTCGATGCCCTCGAAGCTCGGCGCGGTGAACTGCTCGGCGATGTGCGCGCTGCCGTCGTGGCCGAACCGTTTGAGGGTGGCCACCGTGCGCGGGTCGGCCGGCCCGCCGAGATGCCAATCGCCGGTGCCCGCCGAGATCACGCGCACCCGGTCGGCCAACTCCGTGTCGGCGAGCAGGTCACGCAGGATGACCTCTCCCATGGGGGAGCGGCAGATGTTTCCCGTGCACACGAAGGACACGGTGTAGGGCGTGGCGGCACCATCGTCAGACATAGCCCCATTGTTCCCGATGGCGCACATCCCCGGGGTGCGGTTGCCCACAGTCCCACGGCGCCCCCGCCGCCGCCCGGCGGGCCTCGCGGCCGGCGGGGCACGGCGCGCCGTCTTCCTAACCTCGGCGTCATGATTGCCACATCCCGCGGGGGGCTCGGACTCATCGACGCCACGGTCGCCGCAGCCTCCGTTCTCGAGCTCGTCCAGGGCGAGCTGCGCGGGGCGTTCCCGCGCCAGTGGCGCTCGCGGGCCGCCGACGCCTACGCCGCGCGGCTGCTCGACGCGCTCGTCGAGGCGGGCCGGACGAGCGACCTGTTGGAGGAGGCGCAACGCCACGTCGTCGCCTGCGTCGCCGCTGCGGCAAGTGCCCGCGCTGCCGACTCATGAGCCACCTCGTCGCACTCGATGACGACGGCCCGGCACCGGCCCGGGCGCCGGAGCCCTCGGCCATGGCGCTGCACGTGCGGGGAGGCGTGGGCCGCGAGGCCGTCGACACCGAGGAGATCTGGCTGCTCACCGAGATCATGGCCCGGGCCCGTGAGTTGCTGGACGGCGCACGCGGCCACGTGACGACGGCCATGGGTGAGACGGAGGTGGAAGCGTCGGATGCGCCCGCAGCGGCCGCCGTCGCCCGCGAGGCATTGGCGCACGCCCGGCACGGCCCCCATGGCATCGCGGAGCTGGATGCCACGCTCGAGGCGCTCGCCGTCGCGCTGCGCCACACCGCGATCCTCTACGACGCCGCCGAGGACGCCGCGGGCCCACCGGATCCGCCCCCGTCGCGATGGACCTACCTCAAGTTCCTCCTGCCCGCCCTCCTCGTCGCCGAGGCGGCCACCAGCATCGCCGTCGAGGTGTCGCGGCTCGGTTACCTGCCGTTTCGCACCGGCAACCCGGCGCTCGACGAGGCTGCCGACGCCGTGCTGGCCGCGCTCGCCCGGCCCCACGGCGGGCCGTGGCAGCTGCCGCCGCCGTCCATCGCATTGGACGGCGCCGTCCACCAACTCGGCACCTACGGACAGCTGATCGTGCCCTGGTTCGCGCTGCCCGAGTCGATCTCCCTCGGTCACAGGCGAGTGGACGTCGCCGACACGACCCCCGCGCAACGCTTCGCCATCCCCCTCGCCACGGTGGCCAACATCCTGCCCGCGATCCTCTCGGGCGGCGGACGCCCGCACACGGTGCGCGCGATCCCCCTCATGCCATCGCGCCGGGTCGCCGCCCCGGCGTCCATTGCTGATGCGCTGGCCGCGGTGAGCGAGCTGCGACCGGACCACGGCGCCGAACCCGGCAGCATCCAGGTGCGAAGAACCGACCATGCCGACGGCAGGCGCAGCTGGACGGTGCTCGTGCCAAGCACCCAGGAGATGGCGATGGGGCTGCCCAATCCGGTCGACAACCTCACCAATATCCAGGCCTACGCCGGGTACGCCACCGACGTCGAAGCCGGCATCGTCGCCGCCCTCGAGCACCTCGGCGCCCGGCCCGAGGAGGACGTCGCCCTCCTCGGCCACAGCCAGGGCGGGCTGACCTCGCTGCGGCTCGCGGCCGATCCCCTCGTGCGCGCGCGCTTCAACATCACCACCGTCGTCACGGCGGGCTCACCCGTCGGCCACCTGCCCGCGCCGGCGGACGTGACGGTGCTCAGCCTCGAACACCTCGAGGACCCGATCGTCGGCCTCGATGGCACGCAGAACCCGGCCGGGCCCAACCGGGTGACCGTCAGCCGCTCGCTTGCGACCGAGCACGGCTGGCGTCCGCGCATCTACGCCGGGGAGTCCCACGGCCTCGCGACCTATGTGGAGACGGCCCAGCTCGCGATGGCCGATCCGGCGG
>DATGSB010000044.1:0-5136 GCA_035303045.1 Actinomycetaceae bacterium
TCGAGGTCCACGCCCAGGGCTCGCAGTTCCCGCTGCTGCTCCAGCCCGCCGCGCACCGCCGGCGAGGAGTGGGTGAAGATCGGGGCGCCCGTCTCGCGGTGGGCCTCGGCCGCGGCGGCGAACACCCGATGGATGTCCGGGGTGATGCCGGCCGCATCCGAGGTGATCTTGATGACGCCCGCGCGCACCTCGCTTCCGGCGATGCCTTCGCGGATATCACCCACGAACAGGTCGACCAACGGGTCGGGCTCCTCGACCAGCAGCCCGGGCCCCCGCAGGCGCAGCTCATGCGGCAGCAAATCTGGGGTGTACCACCCCGTCGCTGCGATGAGCTGCATGCGGGTGCGAGCAGCGACCGCGGCCACCCGGCGCACGTCGCGCCCCAGCCCCGGCACCGTGAGGTCGACGACCGTGCGGATGCCGGCGTCGACGAGCGTTTCGAGTGTCGCGGCCGCCGTGGCGATCGCGCGTTCCTCGTCCCATTCGGGATGGGGAATGGCCCGTTCGAGTTCCGGGTCCCCCACGAAGATGTGTTCGTGGACGAGGGTCGGCCCGAGCGCGCCGGCCGCGACGTCCCCGGTGTAGGACGCCACGGCCGGTCCCGGCGCGCCGGTGGCTGGGATCATCCGGAGGTGGAGCGGATTGCCTCGAAGACCTCCAAAGAGTCCCCGGTCAGCTCCTCGAGGAGGTGGGCCTCGGCCTGCTCCTGGAACGCTTCGCGGTCGACGTCTTCGATGACCTCCCAGTCATCGCCGGCGCGCCACTCATCGAAGATCGCTTCCTCATCCTCGGCCACGCAGGCGGTCACTTCGGTGACGGCGAGCTCGACCGCGGCTGTCAGGGCGTCTTGCTGTTCGGTGCTCAGCTCGTTCCACACGGGGCTGACGATCACGAGGTTCGTGTTCAGCTGGTGCGCACTCAGGCTGATGTAGTCCTGCACCTCGACGAGGTTGGAGGCCACGATGTTGGTGATCGGGTTCTCCTGGCCGTCGACCGTTCCCTGTTGGAGGGCGAGATAGAGCTCCTCATACGCGACCTCGGTGGCTTCGGCGCCGAGGGCACGGGCGTTCATGAGGAACTGCGGGGAGCCGGGGAAACGCATCCGCAGGCCATCGAGGTCGGCCGGGGTACGAATCGGGCGATCGGCCGTGAAGTGCCGCGCTCCGGCCGACCATGCGCCGAGGGTGTGGACGCCTGAGGCTTCTTCGAAGCCCTCGAGCATCGTGGCAGAGGCGTCGCTGGCCATGTAGGCGGCCAGGTGGTCGGCGTCGTCGAAGGCGTAGGCGGCGTCCATGACGCTGACCGGCTCGTAGACCGCTCCGAGTGCCGAGGCACCCTGGATGTCCATGTCGATGTCACCCGAGGCGACCGATGCGATGCGGTCGGCGTCACCGCCGAGCTGGCTGGAAGGGAAAATCTCGATCTCCAGGCCGACATCGGCCGCCTGGACCTCCTCGGCGATGACCGCCGCGCCGCAGCGGTGTTGCGGCTGATCCTCGTTGTAGCTGTGCGCCAGCGTGAGCGTGCGGCTGTCACCACCCCCGTCGCCCGCCTCGCCCGCGCCGTTGTCGTCGGTCGCGTTCGTGTCCGGCGTGTCCGTGTCGGGATCCGTCTCGCCATTGCCGTTCCCGTCGGCGCAGCCCACCAGCAGCATGACCGGAGCGGTCGCTATCGCCGTCCAGGTCAGCCGCCGCGAGCGGCGCGCGCCGGGCCTCATACGTGTGCTGGTCATTGCCTTTCTCCTCCCAATGTGTGCCTCAAGGGCATCTGTCCGGCCGCTTCGGCGGCGACCAGGTATTCCAGATCGGCCCGCATCGCAGCGCGATCGGCGGGGGTTGCGGTGAAGATCTCAAACGCATCGGCCGCCTGGTGCATCGCCATGCCCAGGCCCGACATCGTGCGGCACCCGATCCGCTCTGCGGCCTGAAGTAACGGGGTGCGCACGGGTCGGTACACGATGTCGGCGACCAGGTGGTGGGGCCGCAGCAGCGCGGGGTCGACGGGGCTGCCGGGGTGGGCGGCCATGCCCACCGGGGTCGCGTTGACGACGGCCTCGACGGCGGGCAGCAGCTGAGGAATCTCGGCGGGGGCCGCCGAGCCGGCCCGCGTGTCGCCACGCGCGCCGATGCGCCGCGCGAGCTCCGCCGCGCGATCCGCGTCGGTGTCGACCACCGTCAACCGGTCGATTCCCAGTTCGGCAAGGGCGGCGGCTACCGCCGCGCCACCGCCCCCGGCGCCTAGGAGCAGCGCGTGGCCGGGCCGCACGCCCGGGAACGACTCGGTGAATGCGCTGCGGAAGGCCGTGACGTCGGTGTTGTGCCCGACGACGCCGGCATCGGTGAAGACGATGGTGTTGACCGCCACGATCTCGCGGGCGGTGGCGGACAGGTCGTCGAGTACTGCGACAACTGCCTGTTTGAGCGGGTGGGTGACGTTGAGGCCGTCGAAACCCAGGCGCCTGGCCGTGTCGATGAGCTCACCGACCCCGCGGGGATCGTCGACCTCCACGGTGCGGTAGACGTAGTGCATGCCGTGACGGGCGCCCTCGAGTTCGTGCATGAGCGGAGTGAGCGAAGGGCCGACCCCCGCGCCGAGCAGCCCGATGAGCATGGCTCGCCGCAAGCGCGGCTCCGTGGCCACCGGCCCTACCTCGCCCGCCTGATCGGGGCGCATCGGTGCACGTTCGGTCATAGGCCCAACGCCTCCGGAAGCCACATGACGGCGTCGGGGAAGAGAACGACGAGGATGCAGACCGCGAGCGAGGGAACGAGGAACGGTAGCGACCCGCGGAACACCTCGCCGACCTTGACCTTGGACACGGCGGAGGTCACGAACAGCACGGTTCCCACGGGTGGAGTGACGAGCCCGATCATGAGCGAGGCGATCATGAGGACGCCGAGGACGATCGGATCCACACCGAATTCCCGCGAGATGGGCAACAGGATCGGCACGACGAGCACAAGGACGGCCGTGGCGTCGATGACCGTGCCCAGCACGAGCATGAGCGCCGCCACGAAAACCAGGAACATCGTGGGGTTCGATGTGAAGGAGAAGAGGAGCTCGGTGAGCATCTGCGGCAGCCGCTCGCGGGCGAGAATGTAGCCGAGCAGCGACGCCGAGGCGACGATGAGCATGATGGTCGCCGTGGTGGTCACCGACTCCCTCACCGCGACGAAGAACGACCGCAGGCTCAGCGATCGCTGCACGATGCCGACGAAGAGGATGTAGGCGACCCCGACCGCGGCGGCCTCGGTGGGGGTGAAGTAGCCCCCCAAGATGCCGCCGAGGATGATGACGGGCGTTATGAGCGGTAGGACGACGCCCTTGGTAGACGCGAGGAATTCGGCGCGATCGAACTTCGCGGCCCGCAGCTTGGGATTGCGGCGCACGAGCAGGAACACGACGATGCACAGGCCCAGCGCCATGGCCAGCGCGGGAATGACGGAGGCGGCGAAGAGCGCACCGGTGGATGCGGCTGCGAGGCCCGCGTAGATGACAGCCGGGATGCTCGGCGGCATGACGGGGGCGATGAGCGCCGACGTCGCAGACACCCCGGTGGCGAACCGCCGGCCGTAGCCGTTGGCCACCATCGCCGGGATTTGCACCTTGCCGAGGGCGGCCGCATCGGCGACGGCCGACCCGCTCATCCACGAGAACCCGACGCTGGTGCCCACCGAGACGTACCCGAGGTTGCCGCGCACGCGGGCCAGCAACGCCAGCGCGAAGCGAAACAGCCGATCGGCAATCCCCGCGCGATTGGCCAGAGAGCCGAGAAAGACGAACAACGGCACCGCGAGGAGGGGGAAACTCGCCGCCGCGTTCGTAACCGTCCGCAGCGCCATCCCGGTGGATTGGCCCTCGAACGCCATGTAGACGAGCGAGGGCCCCAGGAACGCGAAGGCGACGGGAACCCGTAGAACGAGCAGGACGACGATGGCGATTGCCAGGAGCGCGAGGGTCATCGAACACCCTCCCCCTGAATCTCACCAGGATCGATTTCGGCCATGGCATCGGCGTCCGCATCGATGTCGGCGATGACGGGGCCGCGCAGCGCGATCACGACGGCCGCGATGACCGAACGGATGAGCGTGCTCACCGATCCGACCAGAACGGGGATGTACACCCACGACATCGGCATGCGCAGGACCGGTGATTTGATCATCGCCTGGGTGGCAACGAGGTTGGCCGCCTCACGGGTGAGCCCCACAGCGGTCACGGCGACGACGAGGAGGGCGAACACCTGAATGATGCGCACAACCATCGGGCGGCGAATCGTATCGACGAGCTCCAATGCGATATGACCGTGGGAAGTGATGAGCACCCCCATGGCGGAGAACGTCAGCCATATCAGGGAGAACCGCGACAGCTCACCCGTCCACGCGATCGACTCCAACGGTAGGTAACGCTGCAACGCCTGCCACAGCACGAACACGAAGATCATGAGGAGAGTGACTCCCCCGATCGTGAGTTCGACCAGCCCGATCCCCCGGGCGATGCGCATGAGCGCCCCGGGCGGCGCGCTGGGGCCAGCGGGCGGGTGAGGGCCTGTGGTAGTCACCAGAACTTCCTCGTTTCGGTGCGCGGCATCGGATCTCGTAGTGCGGTGGAGCACCCAACTGGAATGAACGTACCGGTACATACAACCGCGGTGCAATCCGTTGTCGCGATTGTGAACTAACTGTTACGTTATCCACCATGCGCACGTCAATAGCGACGGTTTGCCTCTCCGGCGGCTTGGCCGACAAGCTGCACGCGTGCGCGGCAGCGGGCTTTGACGGCGTCGAGATCATGGATGCCGACCTCGTGGCCGCACCCGAGTCGCCGGAGGAGATTCGCGCCCTGTGCGACCGCCTCGGGTTGAGCATCGACATGTTCCAGCCGTTCCGCGACGCCGAGGGCACGACGGACGAGCTGTTTGCCGACACGCTGCGGCGCGCGCGAGCCAAGTTCGAGGTCATGCACCGTCTGGGCGCCGACCTGCTCCTCGTCTGTTCAAACGTCGCCACAGCTACGGTCGACGACGACCACCACGCGGCCCGCCAGCTCGCAGCCCTCGCCGATGCGGCGGCTCCCTACGGCATTCGCCTCGCCTATGAGGCCCTCGCGTGGGGGCGATTCGTGGACGATTACCGCCAC
>DATGSB010000045.1:0-2543 GCA_035303045.1 Actinomycetaceae bacterium
CGCGATCAAGGCTGAGATGGATCGCGAGGTTGCCCAGTATCGTCTCCGCGAACTGCGCGAGGCTGCCGGCTTCACGCAAACGGCCCTCGCCTCGGTGATCGGCGTTGGCCAGAACCGGGTCTCCCAGATGGAGCATGGCGCACTAGGCACCAGTCGGGTGGACACGCTCCGCAAGTACATTGAGGCCACCGGTGGCGAACTCGAGGTCTCCGTGAAGCGTCCGGACGGAACCCGAGTCTTCCTCAGCCTGTAGCCTCAACCTGAGACGAAAACACCCCCAGCCCTTCAGGACCGGGGGCGCTCTCGTCGGAACTACCTAGTGCGCGTGCCCGTGATGACCGTGCCCGTCGTCCTCGTCCTCGGCCGGCTTGTCCACCACCGCGGTCTCGGTGGTCAGCACCATCCGCGCCACCGAGGCGGCGTTGAGCACCGCCGAGCGGGTCACCTTCACCGGGTCGACGACACCGGCGGCGGCCAGATCCCCGTAGGACAGCGTGGCGGCGTTGAAGCCCTGCCCTTCCGGCAGCTCGGCGACCTTGCTGGCCACCACCGAGCCGTCGACGCCGGCGTTGCCGGCGATCCAGTACAGCGGTGCGCTCAGCGCGGCGGAGAACAACTCCACGCCCAGCTTCTCGTCAGCGTCCAGCGAGGACGCCAGCTCCGCGAGCGCCTTGCGGGCGTGCAGCAGTGCGACGCCGCCGCCGGTGACGATGCCCTCCTCGACGGCGGCCTTGGACGCCGCCACGGCGTCCTCGACCCGGTGCTTGCGCTCCTTGAGAGCGGTCTCGGTTGCCGCGCCGACCTTGATCACGGCCACGCCGCCGGCCAGCTTGGCCAACCGCTCCTCGAGCTTCTCGCGGTCCCAGTCGGAGTCGGTCGCCTCGATCTCGGCACGCAACTGCTTGACCCGACCGGCGATCGCCTCGGAGGTGCCGGCGCCGTCGACGATGACGGTGTCGTCCTTGGACACCACCACCCGGCGTGCGGTGCCGAGCACATCGATGCCCGACTCGCGCAGCGTCAGGCCGACGTCGGGGTTGATCACCTGCGCGCCGGTGACGATCGCGAGGTCCTCCAGGAACGCCTTGCGCCGATCGCCGAAGTAGGGCGCCTTGACCGCAACGGCCTTGAGGGTCTTGCGGATCGCGTTGACCACCAGCGTCGACAGCGGCTCGCCCTCGACGTCCTCGGCGATGATCAGCAGCGGCTTGCCCGCCTCGGCGACCTTCTCCAGCAGCGGCAGCAGGTCGGGCAGCGAGCTGATCTTGTCCTGGTGCAGCAGGATCAGCGCGTCGTCGAGCACGGCTTCCTGGGAGTCGAAGTCGGTGACGAAGTATGCCGACAGGAACCCCTTGTCGAAGCCGACGCCCTCGGTGATCTCCAGCTCGGTCGACAGCGTCGAGGATTCCTCCACGCTGACCACGCCGTCGGCGCCGACCTTGGTCATCGCCTGGCCGACCAGCTCACCGATCTCCTCGTCGCGCGAGGACACGCTGGCCACCTGCGCGATCGAGTCCTTGCCGGACACCGGGGTGGCCGCCGCCAGCAGCGCCGACGACACCGCGTCGGCCGCGTTGGCGATACCGGCGCCCAGCGCGATCGGGTTGGCGCCGGCCGCGACGTTGCGCAGCCCGCCGGAGATGAGGGCCTGCGCCAGCACGGTGGCCGTGGTGGTGCCGTCGCCGGCGACGTCGTTGGTCTTGGTGGCCACCGACTTCACCAGCTGGGCGCCGAGGTTCTCGAACGGGTCGTCCAGGTCGACCTCACGGGCCACGGTGACGCCGTCCATGGTCACCGTCGGACCGCCGAAGGACTTGGCCAGCACCACGGCGCGACCGCGCGGGCCCAACGTCACCCGGACCGCGTCGGCCAGTTTGTCCACACCGGTTTCCAGGGCCCGGCGGGCGGCCTCGTTGAACTCAATCTGTTTGCTCACGAATGTTCAACCCTTTCCCTCACGCGTGCCGCCCCGGAGATCGCCCCCCAAAACCAGGTTGGTACGGGGATCTCCGGGGCGGACACGGTGATTGCTTCTGGCTACTTGCCGACCTACTTGCCTACAACGGCCAGCACGTCGCGAGCGGACAGGATCAGGTACTCCTCGCCGCTGTACTTGATCTCGGTGCCGCCGTACTTGCTGTAGATGACGACGTCGCCCTCTTTGACGTCCAGCGGAATCCGCTTGTCGCCGTCCTCATCCCACCGGCCGGGACCGACGGCGACGACGGTGCCTTCCTGCGGCTTCTCTTTGGCGGTGTCGGGGATGACCAGACCCGAAGCGGTCGTGGTCTCGGCCTCGTTGGCCTGAACGAGGATCTTGTCCTCGAGTGGCTTGATGTTCACGCTCGCCACGATTGGAGCCCTCCACAATTGTCTGGATGCGGCCCGGCGCAGGCCGGGACGCATCGGAACCTACTTACTTAAGGTGTTCGGCATTCGTGCGAGCCCTCGCATCGTCGTCGCGGGTGCCGAGCCAGGAATCGTCCGACTGCCACCTAGCACTCTATACATGAGAGTGCTAGCACTCAAGGTGGGGGCGGTGC
>DATGSB010000046.1:0-3096 GCA_035303045.1 Actinomycetaceae bacterium
GAGTGCTATGCCGAGCTGCCGTGGGCCGAGGAATGGGCTGACGGCGTGCCCAGCCTGCTCGACGACCGGGTGTGCGGCGGGGACTACTCCAACCTGCTCGTGCTGCACTCGGCGAGCAAGCAATCCAACCTGGCCGGCTACCGCGCCGCCTTTGCCGCAGGGGACCCCCGCCTCATCCAGGCCATCCTGCACGTGCGCAAACACACGGGGATGATGATGCCGGGCCCCGTGCAGGCGGCGCTCGCGGCCGCGCTGAGCGACGACGCCCACGTCGAGGCGCAGCGCGAGATCTACCGCGCCCGGCGCGACACCCTGCTCGCCGCGGTGAGCGCCGCCGGCCTCGTCGTCGAACCCGACTGCGAGGCGGGCCTCTACCTGTGGGCACGCCACGCGGAACCGGACGGGCCGTGGGGTGCCCGCGAGCTTGTCGCGGCACTCGCCGAACGCGGCATCCTTGTGGCCCCCGGCGACTTCTACGGCCCGGGCGGGGCGCGGCATGTGCGCATCGCCTTCACAGCCACCGATGAACGGGTCGCCGCCGCCGCCGAGCGGCTCCACGACGCGCCGCTGGCGGCGTGAGACGATCGCGCCCGCGTGAGGCCCATCACAGCCGAGGGGATTGCAGAATGAGCGGCTTTCGTCCCTGCGCCACCCAGCGGTTAGAGTGCCATGGGCCCATGAGGGCGAGCACACCTTGCGGTGCGACCACCAACGCGCACCGGCTCCAGCTCCCGAGGAGGGGACACCATCATGTCCGACGCCACCAAGGCAGCCGCAACACTCGCGGTGGATGGCAAGAACCTTGAACTACCGCGAGTCCCGGCAACGGAAGGCAACGACGGCGTTGACGTTTCCCAGCTGCTGAAGGAGACCGGCAACGTCACCTTCGACATCGGCTTCGGCAACACCGCCGCGTGCGAATCCGGCATCACCTACATCGACGGCAACGAGGGCATCCTGCGCTACCGGGGCTACTCGATCGATGAGCTCGCCAAGGAATTGAACTTCCTCGAGGTCGCCTACCTGCTCATCTACGGCGAGCTGCCCGACGCCGAGACGCTCGAGGCCGTCGAACGCCGCATCAAGCGGCACTCGATCCTGCATGAGGACTTCAAGGCGTTCTTCACCGCCTTCCCGCGCAACGGCCACCCGATGGCGGTGCTGCAGGCCGGCGTCGCCGCGCTCGGCACCTACTACCAGCACACGCTCGACCCGCATGACGAGTACCAGCGCGAGCTGTCCACCGTGCTGCTCATGGCCAAGGTGCCGACGATGATCGCCTACATCGCCAAGCGCGCCTCCGGCCTGCCGCTGCTCTACCCCGACGCCTCGAAGTCCTACGTCGAGGACTTCCTGCGGATGACCTTCGCCCTGCCCTACCAGCGCGACGTCATCGATCCGGTGCTCGTGCGCGCGCTGGACATGCTGCTCATCCTGCACGCCGACCACGAGCAGAACTGCTCCACCTCCACGGTGCGCATGGTGGGCTCCAGCCACGCCAACATCTACGCCTCCATCGCCGCCGGCGTCGGCGCCCTGTCGGGCCCGCTGCACGGCGGGGCGAACGAGGCCGTGCTCGACATGCTGCAGCGCATCCAGGAGTCGGATGACGACGTCGACACCTTCGTCAAGCGGGTGAAGAACCGCGAGGACGGCATCCGCCTCATGGGCTTCGGCCACCGCGTGTACAAGAACTACGACCCGCGCGCGGCGATCGTCAAGGAGACGACGCATGAGGTGCTGCGCAGCCTCGGCAAGTCCGACGAGCTGCTCGACATCGCGCTGCGGCTCGAGGAGATCGCGCTGGCCGACGACTACTTCGTCGAGCGCAAGCTCTACCCGAACGTCGACTTCTACACCGGGCTCATCTACAAGGCCATGGGCTTCCCCACGGAGATGTTCACCCCGCTGTTCGTCATGGGTCGCCTGCCCGGCTGGATCGCCCAGTACCGCGAGATGATCGCCGACCCGGCGACGAAGATCGGCCGCCCCCGCCAGGTTTACACGGGCTACACTCAGCGTAGTTTCGTTCCAATGGCGCAGCGTTAAGAGCTCAGGAGGCGCGTCGATGAGCAGCTACCCACCCCCCGGCGCCCCGCAGGGCGAGCCTCACCAGCAGCCCTATCAACAGCCGGGTCAGCCCTACCAGCAGCAGGGCGCCTACCAGGCCCCGCAACCCGGCTACGCGCCGTATGGGCAGGCGGCTCCCAGCTATGCCAACCCCGAGGCCCAGCAGGCGAGCCAGACGTCGCTGGTGCTGGGCATCATCGGCCTGTTCGTGCTCGGGATCATCCTCGGGCCACTGGCGATCATGAAGGCCAACGAGGCCCAGCGCGGCGGTGTCGACGCAACGGCGGGCAAGATCGTGGGCTGGATCGCCACGATCCTCCACGCCCTCGGGGTCGTCATCCTCGTGTTCATGTTCCTGTCGATGGCCTCGTTCTTCGCCGCGGTCTCCTGAGCGGCCAGCTTCCCCACCGCCCCCGGGCGTGGCTGTGGGGCGTTGCGGCCCCGGCGCTCGTCTACGTCGCGGGCGCGGCGGTGCTCGCCTGGGCCTGGCCGCGCATCCCCGACCAGGTCGTCGTCCATGTCGGCGTCAGCGGCCACCGCTCCGGCTCACCGCTGGAGCTGCTCACGGTGCTCGGCGTCATCGGCGGCGTGAGCTACGTGCTGCTGGCGGTGCTCTCACTGAAGGTGGGCCGCACGGCCATGGCGCGGCGCCTGGTGCTCGGCCTCGCTAGTGGCACCGCCGTCTTCTTCACCGGCCTCGGCCTCGCGTTCCTGCTGCCCCAGGTGGACGGCCGCCCGCTGGCGGTCGACCTGCCGCTGGCCCTCGCCACCCTCGGGAGTCTCGCGGCGGGCCTCGCGGCCGCCGCCTTCGCCGGCCGGGATCCCGTCATTCCTGCGACCGAGCGGGTTCCCGCCGATGCCCCGCGCCTCACGGATCGTTCCGTGGCCGCGAGGAGCCGGGACGGCGGCGCGGGCTGGCAACAGCGGGTCGCCCTTGGGCGGGGTCACGCGATCTTGTTGGGCATCGCAGCGGTGGCTTACGGGCTGGGCGCCGTGTGGCTGGGCTGGGCCACGGCCAGCTGGTAT
>DATGSB010000047.1:0-2081 GCA_035303045.1 Actinomycetaceae bacterium
TCGGGCCGAGGGAGCCGGGGCTGCCACGGTAGGCGGCGCTGGCGATGCGGCCGAGCTCGGTGCGCTGGCGTTCAAGTTCGGCCTGCGCGGTGGCGGCCTGGTCGGCGAGCTGCTCCGCGGCGGCGCTCGCTTCGGCGAGAGCCTCGTCGGCTGCGAGGTAGGCCTCGTTGGCCTCCTGGGCGCGGATCTCCGCCTCGTCGCGCTGCGCGCTGAGGCGGGCGAGCTCGATCTCGAGGTCGGCGATCGCGCCGCGCGTGGCCGCCTCGGCCTGCTGGGAGCGCTGGATCTCCTCCTCGCTCGGCGAAGCGAATGCGCTCGGCGCCAGCAGTCCGGCGCCCAGCACGGCCGCCATGACGATCGAGAATCTGCGCGCGCGAGGCCGCTGCGCGACATCGCGCTGGGCGTGCCCGTGCCAATGACCCACGGAAGGTCCCCTCTCGTTTCACCGATTCTGGGAGAACTCGGCGTGTCGAGGCTAGCCCGTTCCGCCACATCCGTAAACTCCCGCCCCTCTAGTCCCACCAGTCACACGCCTCGCGGGTCGCTGCGTGTGCCTTGGTCGCGCGGGGCGCGAGGGAAATCGCTGAGCGCGCGCCGTCTCGGCACTCCAGCCGAAGGCACGGACGACTTCGAGCCGCGGGAAGCGCTGAGCGACCATCCCCGTCCGACGGAAACCCAGGAGTTAACGACCTCAAACCCGCCCGGCGTCGCCCTGACTCCTAGGAGTCCGTCGAATACGCCGTCTGGAACCCATGAGTAACGACGGCAACCGGTGAGTGAACGCCCCCAACCGTCTGGATCCCAGGAGTCAGCCACCTCGACGGCCTCTCAATCGACTGGATCCCAGGAGCTAGCACGACCCACCGGTCTGGATCCCAGGAGTTAGCACAATCGACGGCTTGGCGAGCGACTGGATCCCAGGAGTTAGCGCCCGGCAGCCGCCCGCCAGCCACCAGGCGTCTCACGTGGTGAGACGCAGCTTTGGCTCGCCGCGGCCCTCGCTTAAGGTCCAAGACATGTACTGCCGAATGTGCCGCTGACCAGCGCACCTTTGGCGTGCCCACGCACTGCCGGCATTCTGCCGCAGATGAGGGCCACCCCGCTGCTGTGCGCAGACCTCCCCTAGCGGGACGGACAGCCGGCACAGCGCCGATCGTTGAGTCCCGCTCCACCACCATCTTGGAGTAACGGACTATGAGCGACACCGACAACTGGGCGTTTGAGACCCAGCAGATTCACGCTGGACAGACCCCCGACGGTGACTGGGGCGCCCGCGCCCTGCCGATCTACCAGACGACGTCCTACGTCTTCGACAATGCCAAGCAGGCCGCCGACCGCTTCGCGCTCGCCGAGCTCGGGCCGATCTACACCCGCATCACCAACCCCACGCAGGAAGTCGTCGAGAACCGCCTCGCCGCACTCGAAGGCGGTGTGGCCGCGCTGCTGCTCGCCTCCGGTCAGGCGGCCGAGACCCTGGCGATCCTCAACGTCGCCGAGGCCGGCGACCACATCGTCGCCAGTCCCAGCCTCTACGGCGGAACCTTCAACCTGTTCCAGCACACCCTGCCGAAGTTCGGGATCACCACCACGTTCGTCGAGGACCCCGACGACCCGGAGGCCTGGCGGGCGGCGGCGCAGGACAACACCAAGGCGTTCTTCGGCGAGGCCATCCCCAACCCGAAGCAGGACGTCTTCGACATCGAAACCGTGGCGGCGGTCGCCCACGAGGTCGGCGTGCCCCTCATCATCGACGCCACCGTGGCCACCCCCTACCTCATCCAGCCGCTCAAGCACGGCGCCGACATCGTCGTCCACTCCGCCACCAAGTACCTCGGCGGGCACGGCACGACAATCGCCGGGGTCATCGTTGACGGCGGCACCTTCGACTGGTCGGCCCACCCCGAGCGCTTCAAGAACTTCAACACCCCCGACCCCACCTACAACGGGCTGGTGTACAAGGATCTCGGCGCACCGGCGTTCGCCCTCAAGGCCCGCGTGCAGCTGCTGCGCGACCTCGGCCCGGCGGTCTCGCCGTTCAACGCCTTCCTCATCGCCCAGGGGCTGGAGACGCTGTCGCTGCG
>DATGSB010000048.1:0-10662 GCA_035303045.1 Actinomycetaceae bacterium
GCTCATCTGCCTCGACGGTGTCGCCCACGTTCTTCAGCCAGCGCGTAACTGTGCCTTCGGTGACAGATTCCCCGAGCGCGGGCATGGTGACGGTGTGCTGCTGACCACCGGCAGCGGGCGGCTCTGGGGCCGCCGCGGCCTCGGTTGGTGCCTCCGCGGGAGCAGCCGGAGCCGGTTCTTCCGCTGGACCAGATTCGGCCGCGGCTTCGGCAGGTGCGGGCTCGGGAGCGGCTGCATCAGCGGCATCGCCGATAATCGCAAGTTCGGTGCCGACCTCAACGGTTTCGTCCTCTTCTACGAGGATTTTAGTGAGGGTGCCGGCGAAGGGGGAGGGCACTTCGGTGTCCACCTTGTCGGTGGATACTTCCAGCAGCGGTTCGTCGACTTCAACGGTGTCGCCGACGTTCTTCAGCCACCGGGTGACGGTGCCCTCAGTGACGGACTCGCCCAAGGCGGGCATCTTCACGGAGTCGGACATTGCCTGGTATCTCCTTCGATCGGCGATCAGTTGTGAGAGTGCAGTGGCTTACCGGCCAACGCAAGTGCGGCTTCGCCGAGAGCCTCGTTCTGCGTGGGGTGGGCGTGGATGAGATCGGCAACGTCGTCGGGGTAAGCCTCCCAATTCACGATGAGCTGGCCTTCGCCAATGAGCTCTCCCACACGGGAGCCGATCATGTGGACGCCGACGATGGGGCCATCCTGTTCACGGACGAGTTTGATGAATCCGGTGGTCTGCAGGATCTGGCTGCGGCCGTTGCCGGCGAGGTTCATTTCCGTCACCTCGACCTTGTCCTTGCCGAACTGTTCGACGGCTTCGGCTTCGGTGAGTCCCACCGAGGCGACTTCCGGTTCACAGTAGGTCACTCGCGGAATGCCAGATTCGATGATGGGCCGCGGTGCGAGTCCGGCGATCTCTTCGGCGACGAAGATGCCTTGCTGGAATCCGCGGTGGGCCAGTTGGAGGCCGGGGACGATGTCACCGACGGCGTAAATATTGGCGACACCGGTGTGAAGGCGCTCATTGGTGAGCACGAAACCGCGTTCCATCGGCACGCCCTGCTCCGCAAAGCCGAGCCCCTCGGTGGCCGGGCCGCGCCCGACGGCGACCAAGAGGATGTCAGCCTCGAGGGTTTTGCCGTCTTCGGTGGTGACAGTCACGCCGGAGTCGGACTGGGTTGCCCCGGCAAAACGGGTGTTGGTGTGGAAGGCGATCTTGCGGCGGCGAAAGGCACGTTCCAGCGCCTTGGAGACCGCGACGTCTTCGTTGGGGACGAGGTTGGGTAGTGCTTCGATGATCGTCACCTCGGCACCGAACGACCGCCACACCGAGGCGAACTCCACGCCGATGACACCGCCGCCGAGCACGATGGCGCTGCGTGGGGCTTCGGTGAGGGTCAGCGCCTGCTCGCTGGTGATGACCCGCCCACCGATATCCAGCCCGGGCAGGGTGCGGGAGTAGGAGCCGGAGGCCAAGAGAATGTTCTTGCCGCGGTAGATGGTGCCGTCAACCTCGACGGCATCGGGTCCCACGAGCCGGCCCCAACCGGTGATGTAGTCAATCTTGCGGGCCGAGACCAGCCCTTGCAGCCCTTTGTGGAGGCGGTCGACGACGCTGTCCTTATAGCCGTTGACGGCGGTCATATCGATGCCGTCGAGTCGTGCGGTGACACCGACCGCTGCACCGTTGTTGACCGTGTCCGCCACTTCTGCCGCGTGAAGCAGCGCCTTGGTGGGGATGCATCCGCGGTGCAGGCAGGTGCCGCCAAGCTTGTCGGCTTCGATGAGTGCGACCCGTAGACCCAGCTGGGCGCCGCGCAGTGCGGCTGCGTACCCGCCACTCCCGGCTCCTAGGATCACCAGGTCATAGACGGTGTCGGTGTCGTTGGTGTGGGTCACGAACCTCTCCTCGAACGAACGACGGCCCGGTGGCCCCGGGCTTCATCCCCATCTTGGCACCGTTGCATCCCGGGGCACCACTGCGTCGCTTGTACGGCATGTCACATGGGCCCGTAGGCTGGAGGCCATGAGGTTGTTTTCTCGACGCCCCAAGCGGGCCGAGCGGGGCCGCGAGCCGAGCCGTCGGCGCGCCGAGATCGTTGCTCACTTCCAGGACTTCGCCACGACGCGCAAGGGCGTGGAAGCCTACATCGAACCCCCGACCGCCAACGATCCCTCGACGCTCGTGCTCATCGCGGAATCCGGCGAGTGGACCCGGCGGCGGGTGCCCGATGCCAAGGCCGCGAGGACGCTGGCCAACGAGCTCGGCATCCCCGTCTACGACGTCAACCTCACGGGCTATCCGGCCAGCATGCGCCGGTGGAGCGCGCAACAGCGCCACAAGATCTGACGCGGCGCGCGCCACCGGCGCGGCTGGCTCATGCGGTTGCTATTGCGTTGCTCGTTCCAGCAGCGACAGCAGGGTGCGGACGCCTGTTCCCGTGGCACCCTTAGGCGTGTAGCCGCGGGCCGAACCCTCGTTGTAGGCGGGACCCGCCACATCAAGGTGCGCCCACGGCGTCTCCCCTACGAATTCCTTGAGGAAGAGGCCGGCGACGAGCATCCCACCCCAGCGGTCTCCCATGTTCGACAGATCGGCGACTTCCGATTTGAGTGAGTCGGCGAGCTCAGCAGGCAGCGGCATGGGCCAGAACTGCTCGCCGGCGGCGGTGGCCGCCGCCACGACTGCTTCGCGTTCTTCATCGGTGCCCATGACGGCGCCGACCTGGGTTCCCAGGGCCACCATCTGGGCACCGGTGAGGGTGGCGATGTCGACGATGACGTCGGGATCCTCTTCGCCGGCCGCGACGAGTGCATCCGCCAGCACGAGCCGGCCCTCGGCGTCTGTGTTGAGGACCTCGACGGTCTTGCCGCCGCGAATCGTGATGACGTCCGACGGCCGCTGGGCGGTGCTGGAAAGCATGTTCTCGGCGAGCGCGAGCCAGCCGGTCACCTTGATCGGCAGGTCGAGGGCTGCGGCGGCGAGCACGGTGTGCAGGACCGTGGCGGCGCCCGCCATGTCCATCTTCATGGTTTCCATGCCGCTGGCCGGCTTGATGGACAGGCCTCCGGAGTCGAAGGTGATTCCCTTGCCGACGAGTGCATAGTGGCCCTTGGCGCGAGCGGGGGAGTAGGTGAGCTTCACGAGGCGTGGCGGCCGGCTGGAGCCCTGGCCCACGCCGATGAGTCCGCCGTACCCGCCGCGGCGCAGTGCATCGTCGTCAAGCACCTTCACCTTGACCTTGCTGCCCTTGGCGGCGGTGAGAGCGGCCTCGGCGAAGGTTTCGGGGTACAGGTGGGCAGGCGAGGAGTTGACGAGGTCGCGGACGGACCGAACCGCATCGGCCACCACCTGCGCGCGTTCCAGGGCGGCCTTACCGGCCTTGTCCCGGGCGAGCGGAGTGTGCAACTCCAGCTGCTTCACGGGGGCGGGATCCGAATCGCGGTAGCGGTCGAACCGATAGGCACCCATGAGCGCGCCCTCGGCGATCGCGACGACCTGCTCGGCGGTGGTGGCGGGTAGCGCCATGACCGCGGAGTCGGTCCCGGCGAGGCTGCGCGCCGCAGCGCCGGCGGCCCGCCGCAGCGTTTCGTCATTGACATCGCGCTCACCGACTCCGACGAGCAGCACCACGGCGGCCGAGATTCCCTCGGGGGCCGGCACGCGGACGACTTCATCGGCGGTGCCACGCACTCCGAGGGCCGGTAGCAGCGCCGAAAGCCTGCTCTCCGCCTTCGTGGGCAACGCGTCCTCGGCGATGAGGCGAGCAGACTTGCCATCCTTGGCGACGGCAATGACGAGGGCGTCGGTAGTGATTCGGGCAGGGTCCTTGGGGGTCAGCTTGAGCTCAGTCACGTGCTCGATGCTATCGCGAGGGCACCTACACTGAGCCCGTGCTCGCCACGATCATTGCCACCGTCGCATTGACGGCCATCCTGTTGGCGTGGTCCCTCGTCTTCGCGATTCGCGATCGGGCCGTCATTCTCAAACAGCTCATATTCGGCGCCATCATCGAGGCCGGGCTGCTCCTGCAGGTGCTCATCGCAGGCGTCGCCACCGCAAGCGGGCGCACCATTGCGGACCCCGTGCTCATGTGGGGCTACCTCATCGTGGCGCTGTTCCTGTTACCGGTGGCGGCGGTCGTGGCCTTCGCGGAGCGCAGTCGATGGAGTTCGATCGTCATGGTCGTGGCGACGTTCACGATCGTCGTGATGGAGGTGCGCGTATGGCAGGTGTGGTCGCTGTGACGCCCGACACCCGGCCCCGGTCCCGCGGGGCGGGGCTCGTCGTCGTCATGGTGTACGGAATCTTCGCGGTCTCCGCCACCGCGAGGGCCGGTGTCCAACTCATCCGAGACGCCGCCGAAGCTCCCGTGGCCTATGGCCTCTCGGCGCTGGCCGCCCTCGTCTATGTCGTGGCGACGATCGGCCTGGCCCATAACGGGCGCCGGATGCGCCGTGTGGCGAGCGCAGCGGTGATCTTCGAGCTCATCGGGGTCCTCGTCGTCGGGACGCTCAGCCTCATCGAACCGGAATGGTTCCCGCGTCATACCGTGTGGTCGGCCTACGGCATCGACTACGCCTTCATCCCGCTCGTCCTACCCATCTTCGGGCTGTTCTGGCTTTGGCGTTCCTCGCCGGCCCGGATCGCTCGGCGCGGTTCGTCAACCGCATGAGCGGAGCAGCCCCTATGAGTGCGGGGCGAGCCGGGAGAGCCTGCGGTTGAGGCGGCCCGGCCAGGATGGCCCTTGGTAGACGAAGGCCGTGAGCGCCTGCAGCAGGTCCGCTCCTGCGCGAAGCATCGCCTGGGCCTGGTCGTCGCTGCTGATGCCCCCGACGGCGATGAGGAGGGGGTCCGGGCCGAGTCGTTCACGCAGGCGAGCAACGACCGTCAAGGAGCGGGGGAACAGCGGCTGGCCCGACAACCCGCCCGGGCCATGCTCGTGCTGAATCGTCGTGTTCGTGGCGACGACCCCAGCCAGGCCGAGCTCGCCGACGAGATCAGCGACGGCGTCGATGTCGGCGTCAGCGAGGTCGGGGGCCACCTTCACCAGCACGGGCAGGCGGCGCTGGGCCGCCTCGTCCGCCGCCTGCTGGACCGCGACGAGGATGGGCCGCAGGGAGCTGACCGCCTGTAGGTCGCGCAGCCCGGGGGTGTTCGGGGAGGAGACGTTGACGACGAGGTAGTCACACCAGCGCGCCACATGCCGGGTGCTGGTCACGTAGTCGGCCACCGCCTCGGTCACATCGACCGCGCGTGACTTACCGATGTTGGCGCCAACGATGAGCGAACGCCCGCGCCTCGTCATCCGCAAGCGGCGCAGCTGCTCGCCGGCCGCGCGGGCGCCGGAGTTGTTGAAGCCCATCCGGTTGCGCAGCGCCTGCTCCTCCGGGATCCGCCACAGTCGGGGCCGGGAATTGCCGTGCTGGGGCAGGGCCGTGACGGTCCCGATCTCGACGTGGGAGAACCCCAGGGCGGCCATGCCATGGATGGCGGTGCCGTCCTTGTCCATCCCGGCGGCCAATCCGAGGTGGCCCGACACCCTCCGGCCGAGCTTGTCGGAGGCGCCCACCGCGGCCGGGGCCTGCCTGCCAAGGGTGGCCCGCAAGAGCCCGGCGAGGAGGGGTGCGCGGCCGGCGACCGCGATGAGCCGCAACGCGAAGTCGTGGGCCCGCTCGGGATCCATGCGCAGGAAGACGCCACGGAAGAGCAGCCGGTAGAGGCCCACCTACTTGCCCGCCGTCCGTTGGATCGGCTTGCCGCCACGCGCCACCTGCGGCTTGGGAGCGCGCAGGAATCGGGGCTGAAACAGGCGGGCGAAGGCATAGATGCCGGTGAACCGCGGGATCTGCTCCGGCTCGAAACGCGCGGCAAGTTTGCGCTTGATGCTGAGGGTGAACACGAGCGCAAAGGCGAGTGAGAGGAGGAAACCGCCGTACATGACGAGCATGCCCATCATGGCCGCCTCGGGCCAGATCGAGGTAAGGAACAACAGGACCATGGATCCCATCGCCAGCGGCAGGAAATACTCGCTCGGACTGAAGCGGGCATCGACGTAGTCGCGCACCCACCGACGCGCCGGGCCCTTGTCGCGCACCGGCAGGTAGCGCTCATCGCCGGTGACCATGGCCTCGCGCTGTTTGGCATAGGCCTCGTTCCGCGCGCGCCGGGCCGCCTCGCGAGCCGCCCTGCGGTCCGTCGGCACCAGGGGACGACGGTTGCGGGCCTCGGCCTCCTTGCGTCGCGGGGTGGGCCGGCCCTTACCGACCACCGGTTCCGACGCCGGCGGGGGAGCAGGGGCTTCCTTCTTCTTCCGTCCGATCACAACCCGAGACTAGTTCACCCCGCTTGCCCAGCGCTCCGCCGTCATGGCCGGCGGGACTAGGCTGGCGGGGTGAGCAGCGCTGGCGGAAACTCGACCGAGGTCGGCACCGAGGAGCTTCGAGCGCGCACGCGAGCCCTCTTCGACGACATCTCCGCCGACCTCGCGGCACTCATCCGCATTCCCAGCGTGTCCGCCCCCTCCTTCGACCCCCAGGAGGTGGACCGCAGCGCTGCGGCTGTCGCCGAACTACTGCGCGGGGCCGGGATGTCCGACGTCGAGGTGCTTCGCAGCCCTCAGGAGGGTGAGGCGGGCGCCCCCGCCGTCATCGGGCACCGACCGGGCCCTCCCGGGGCGCCCACCGTGCTCCTCTACGCCCACCATGACGTGCAGCCCCCCGGGGATGCGGCGCAGTGGACCACCCCCGCCTTTGCCCCCGATGTGCGCGGCGGGCGCATGTTCGGGCGCGGCAGCGCCGACGACAAGGCCGGGATCATGGCGCACGTGGGCGCCTTGCGCGTCCTCGGTGATGAGCTTCCGGTGTCTGTCACGGTTTTCATCGAAGGCGAGGAGGAGATCGGCTCGCCGACCTTCGCGTCTTTCCTGCGCGCCCATCGTGACCGCCTGGCGGCTGACGTCATCGTCGTCGCCGATTCCAGCAACTGGGCCGTCGGCACGCCGGCCCTCACGACGTCGCTGCGTGGCCTCGTCGACTGCATTGTGGAAGTCACGGTCGCCACCAGCGCCTCGCACTCAGGCATCTTCGGCGGACCGGTGCTCGACGCTCACACGGTGCTCTCCCGCCTCATCGCCACGCTGCACGACGGCAACGGCGACGTCGCAGTTGCGGGTCTGAGCCGGGGTGCCGGATCCGACGTCGTCTACCCCGAGAGCGAGTTCCGCGAGCAGGCCGCCACCGTGGCCTCCCTCGAACTCGCCGGCACCGGTTCCCTTGCCGAGCGGCTGTGGTTGGCACCCGCGATCAACGTCATCGGCATCGACGCCACACCGATCTCCGCAGCGGCCAACAACATCGTGCCCTCGGCGCGGGCCAAGCTGTCCCTGCGCGTCGCCCCAGGCCAAGATCCTGCTGCGGCGGAACAGGCATTGTTCGATCACCTCCGCAGCCACGTGCCCCTCGGCGCACGTATGCGAATCGTGCCCGGTGAACGCGGCCAGGCGTTCCTCGCGGACACCCACGGGTCGGCGAGCCGAGCCGCGCGACGCGCGCTCGAGGCCGCGTGGGGTAGGGAGCCGGTCGAGATCGGCATGGGCGGCTCCATTCCGTTTATCGCCGATCTCGCCGCGGAGTTTCCGCACGCCCAGATCCTCATCACCGCCGTCGCCGACCCGCAATCACGCACCCACGCCGCGGACGAATCCGTCGACATGGGCGATCTCGAGAAGGCGGTTCTTGCCGAAGCACTCCTCCTGCGACTCCTCGCCGCGGGATAGCCCATGAGAGTTCTTGTCGCGGCCGGGCCGATGGCTGCCAACCTGCCGGCCACCCAGGTCGGTGAGGCGATCGCCGCCGGATGGCGGGACGAGAAGCCCGCCACGGCGGTGAACCACATGGCCATGTCCGATGGCTCCCGGGGGTTCCTCGAGGCCGTGCACGCCGCCCGCGGCGGCGACCTCCTGCCCCTGACCGTGCCCGATCCGTTGGGCGCGGGCGGCGCAGCTATTGCCGGGGTGCCACCTGAGCTGCCGGCCTCGGTGCTGCATGTTCCCGGCGAACACGGTGGCACTGCCTACCTCAGCGCCGATCAGGTCATCGGCTTGGACGCCGTGCCCGGGGCCGCTCTCGAGCAGGTCGCGCGCCGCGGAAGCAGCGCCGGCTTGGGCGATCTGCTCGCGGCGGCGATGACCACAGGCGCGAGCCGCCTCATCATCGGGATGGGCGAGGCCGCCAGCCACGACGCAGGATTCGGCATGGCCGGACGCCTCCTGCAGCGCCTCGGGATGAGCGATGCTGAAGCGCCTGAGCTGCTGGGCGGCAACGACACGTTGAGATCGGTGGACGGCTCGGACATCACAGCGCTGCACGCCCTGCGTGAACGCCTCAAGGGCCGAGACATCGTCGTCGCCGCCGCGCACGACCGCCCCCTTTTCGGGCTGAGCGGCAGCGGCGCCGCCCTGGCCCAGCGCCCGGGCATCGACGCTGCCCTGGCCCAGGAGCTCGATCGCGTTCTCGGGCAGGCCTGCGATCACCTTGAGCGCCACTTGCCCGCGGCGGCCTCGAGTTTGCTGGAGACCTCCCACGCGCCTCACGCCGGCCCGGCCGTGGCAGCGGGCCGGCGAGACGGCAGCGGCTCGGGCGGCGGCGCCGCAGTCATGCTCGAAGCCCTCGGCGCCCGAGTCCTACCGGGTCCCGAGGCCGTCGCCACACTGCTCGCCCTGCCCGACCAGCTCGCCGGCTACGACGTCGTCATCACGACATGCGACGCCCTCGACCCGCTCACCCTGCACGGGTCGATCGTCGCCGCCGTCGCTGCCGCCGCGGCCGACCACGCCCTCCCGGTCGTGGTGTTGGCCCAGCGCGTGCAGGCGAGCCGGCGCGAGATGGCAGGCGCCGGGATCGTCGCCGCCTACGCGACAGGCGAGTTGCCGGCCCAACCCCTCGCCCAGCTCCACCACTGGGGCGCCCGCCTCGCGCGAACCTGGGCACTGAGGACGTAGGCTGGACCCACATGGAAGATCTTGGACGTCCGTTACGTTGGTCCGAGTGACAGCCCCCAAAAGCTTGTGGAGAACATGATGAGCGAGACAAGCACTCAGCCAGAGACCACGGTTCACGAGGTCGAGCTAACCGACGTCGCCGCCCGCAAGGTCGCGACATTGCTGGAGCAGGAAGGGCGCGACGACCTGCGCCTGCGCGTTGCCGTGCAGCCGGGCGGCTGTTCCGGACTGATCTACCAGCTGTACTTCGATGAACGCGAGCTCGACGGGGACGCCGTCCGCAGCTTCGACGGGGTCGAAGTCGTCGTCGACCGGATGAGTGTGCCCTACCTCGCGGGGGCCACGATCGACTTCTCCGACACCATCGAGAAGCAGGGATTCACGATCGACAACCCCAACGCCGGGGGATCCTGCGCCTGCGGTGACTCCTTCGGGTAACCGCGCTACGCCGTAGTAGGGGATGGGGCCGTCGGATGGGAAATCCGGCGGCCCCATCCATCATCTCAGGGCGCGGCGGGTGACGCTGGCGGCGGGCGGAAGCGGTATGGTGAAACCCGGGACTTCAACTCCCGCCCATGTGCGTTGCGTCGGAAGGTCTTGAACGTGCGATCACCGTCCATCGGCAGGTCCAGGCGCCCCGGTCGCCTGCTGCTCATAGCAGTCGGCCTGGCCACGATCTTGTCGGGGTGCACTCTCGGCACCATCGAAAATGGTTTCCTCCCCTCAGACAAGGGAGTGACGAACAAGACCGAGAGCATCATCAACCACTGGAATGGCTCGTGGATCGCCGCCCTGGCCGTCGGTGCCCTCGTCTGGGGCCTGACGATCTGGTGCGTCGTTGTGTACCGCAAGCGCAAGGACGACAACACCCTGCCCGTGCAGCTGCGCTACCACGTTCCCCTCGAGCTGCTCTACACGATCATCCCCGTGCTGATGGTCGGTGTGCTGTACGTGTACTCCAGCACCGTGTTCGACGAGATCCTCGACGAGACGGAGGAGGCCGACCTCACGGTGCACGTGTACGGCAAGCAGTGGGGCTGGGACTTCAACTACGTCGAAGAAGACGTCTACTTCCAGGGCGGCCGCGTGCAGCTCACCGGGGAGATGGGCGTCGAGGAGACATTGCCCACCCTTTACCTGCCGGTAGACGAGAACGTGCAGTTCCTCGTGAGTTCGCGCGACGTCATCCACTCCTTCTGGATCCCGGCCTTCCTCTTCAAGATGGACGCGATGCCCGGGCTGACGAACTCCTTCCAGCTCGTCCCGGAACGCGAGGGGCACTACCAAGGCAAGTGCGCCGAGCTGTGCGGCGAGTACCACGCGGAGATGCTGTTCAACGTCGAGGTCGTCGACCGCGACACCTTCGACGCAGAGATGCAGGACCTTCGAGACGCCGGCAACGTCGGCTTCCTCGGCGATGAGTACAACCGCGACTACACGAAGCGGTACGAAGAGACGGTCGGTAACTGATGGCTACTACACAAGAACCCCAGGTCGACGTCGTCAGGGGGCTGCGCCCGGAACGCCAGCACCTCGGGCGCACGATCATCAGCTGGATCACCTCGACTGACCACAAGGTCATCGGCTATCTCTACATCGCGACGGCCTTCACCTATTTCCTTATCGGTGGCGTGCTGGCGATGGCGATGCGCCTGGAACTGTG
>DATGSB010000049.1:0-4319 GCA_035303045.1 Actinomycetaceae bacterium
CTCCCCGAACAGCCCGAACTCCCCGGACAGCCCGAATTCACCCGCCAGCCCGGACAGCCCCAACTCTCCGGACAGCCCGAACTCGCCCGACAGCCCGGACTCCCCCGAGAGCGCGGACTCCGCAGACTGATCGGTGGGGCATGATGGGCGGTCACCGACCACACCGAGCCACCAGCGAGGAAAGTCATGATCGCCATCGTCACCCCCGGCGCCGTCGGAGGCCTGCTCGCCGCGCTCCTCGAACGGGCAGGCACCCCGGTCACCCTCGTAGCGCGCCCCGAAAGTGTCGACGCCCTACGCGCCGACGGATTGACGGTCCGCTCCGGGCGGTACGGCAACTTCACGGCTCACCCGCCGGTGGCCACGGCACCACCGGCGGGTAGCGACGTCCTGCTCGCCGTCAAGGCCTACGGCCTGCCCGACGTCCTCCCCGGCATCGCCGCCGCCGAGCCGGGGGAGGTACTCACTCTCCTCAACGGCTTGGAGCATGTCGACCAACTGCGGCGCGCCGGCGGGATCGAAGCGGTGGCCGGGGCGGCCATCGGCGTCGAGGTGGTGCGGATCGACGAGGGGCCGGATCGCATCATCGACCATCGCAGCGACTTCCTCACGATCACCGTCCCCGAGCACGCCGGATCGTGGCGTGTGACCGAGGCCTTGCGGGGTGCCGGTGTCGAGGTGAAAGTGGGCGGCAGTGAAGAGGCGGTGCTGTGGACGAAGCTGCGCATGCTCGCGCCGCTGGCGCTGCTCACCTCGTATTGGCGCGCCCCGCTGGGTGAGGCGCGGGAACGCGACCCCGATCTCACCGAGGGGCTCATCGCCGAGGTCGCGGCGGTAGCAACCGCCGGCGGTGTTCCCACCGACGCTGCACGCCTGAGCCGCACGATCCACAACATCCACGCCGAGATGCGTTCCTCGATGCAGCACGACATGGCGGCCGAGCGTGCCACCGAACTCGAGCACATCGGCGGCGCGGTGCAACGCGCCGCCCGCGAGCCCCGCGAGGCGGCGCAGGCGACGCCTCACCTCGATCGCGTGCTGGACGAGCTCCGTCAGCGGCTGGAGTCCACGAGCCGGTAGCCCATGCCCCGAACGGTGCGGATGCGTTCTGCGCCGATCTTCTGACGCAGGTATCGCACGTACACCTCCACGACATTCGATCCGGGATCGAAGTCGTAGCCCCACACCTGGTCAAGCAATTGCTCACGGCTGAGCACCTGGCCGGGGTGGGCGAGGAACGTCTCGGCCAACGCGAACTCCCGCGCGGAGAGCTCGACCTCCTCACCCGCCACGATCGCGTGCCGGGAACGCAGGTCGAGGCTGAGGTCGCCGTAGCTGAGCACCGTGGTATCGCCCGAGGCGGTTTCTCGCCGCAGCCGCAATCGGATGCGGGCCAGGAGCTCTTCGAAGCGAAACGGCTTGGCCATGTAATCGTCGGCCCCGCCCTCCAGCCCCGCGACGGTATCTGTGACGGAACTGCGAGCGGTGAGGATGATGACGGGAATGGTGACGCCGCTGGCCCGCAACCGCCGCAGCACCTCGAAACCGTCCATGTCGGGCAGGCCGATATCGAGCAGGAGGAGCTGGAAGTCTCCGGCGATCGCGAGCTGCAGGGCGGCGTTGCCGGTAGTGACCGCGGTGGGGGCGTATCCCGCGGACTTGAGGCCCTTGCTGATGAATGAGGAGATGCCCGGCTCGTCCTCGGCAATGAGAATCTGGGCCACGCTCACTCCTTCTCGTCTAACGGCCGCGGGAAGCGCTGCGGAAGTTCCTCCGGCTCATCCTCCCCGATATCGGGGGTGGGGACTGTGCTGAACTCGGCGTCATCGCCCGGCAGATGCAAGGTGAAGCGCGATCCGGCGCCGACCCGGGAATCAACCGTGACCCGGCCGCCGTGCCCGGCGGCGATAGCGGCAACGATCGCCAGGCCGAGGCCCGAGCCGTCGTGGGCCTCTGAGGGGGACACCCGTGCAAACCGCTCGAATATCCGCTCGCGCTCGCCGTCGGGGATTCCGCATCCCTCGTCCTCGACCCACAGCCTGACCTCGCCCTCGCGCAACTCTGAGCCGAAGGAAATCGTGGAACCCGGCTCGGAGAACTTGACGGCGTTGCTCGCCAGCTGCAGGAGGGCCTGGGTCGTGCGTTGTACATCGACCACCGCCCGGGCCTCGACCCGGGGTTCGAGGCGCCACCGCCGTGGCCCCAGCTGCTGAGCTTGGTCGAGCACGTTGTCCATGAGCGGCCCGAGCTCGGCGTGCTCGCGGCGGACGAAGTCGGGCGCCTCGGCCTTGGCGAGCATGACGAGATCATCCGCCAGGCGGCGCATGCGATCGAGCTCGCTCATCGCCAGCTCACGGGTGGCAGCGGCATCCGCGGGATCCTCGGGGTCCATGAGCTCGAGGTGGCCTCGCACGATGGTCAGCGGGGTGCGCAACTCATGACCTGCGTCATCGAGCAGCTGGCGTTGGGAAGCGAAGGCGGTTTCGAGGCGGTCCAGCATCGCGTTGAACGTCGTCGCCAACGATGAGATGTCGTCCTGACCGGTGACGGGGATGCGCCTCGACAGATCGGTGTCGGTGATCCGGGTGGCGGTGTCGCGCAACGTGCGCAGCGGCAGCAGCAGACGACCGGACAACCGCCATGCGCCCACCGCAAGCACGGCGATGGCCGCGAGCGCGACAAGGGCATAGGTGCGGAATGTGTCATTCACCGGGGAGAGCTGCGCGGCCCGGTCGACAGCGAATACGATGCCGCCCCGGGAATCGCCGACCTGGACGGGCAGCGCCGCGTACCGGTACTCGCGCCCTTCGGTTTGCACGGAACGGACGTGCGCGCTCGTCTGTTCTGCAACCCCAGACACCGCCGAGACGAACTCCGCGTCAGTCGCCAACGGGATCCCGATATCCGGCCTGCGATACCGCACCTGCCCCTCGAGGATCGCGATGACGCCTTCGGTGGGCGCGGGAACGGCGAACTGCATCATCGCGTAGAGCAAGGCATCCGCGTCGGCGTACCGTTCCCCGGTGTTGGGGTCGATGCCGCGATCCGCGACGGTGCGCAACTCCGCCATCGAACGGTTGAGGTTGTCGTCGATGTTTTCGTCGACGACGTTGCGTTGCAGCACCCACGCGGTCCCGCCCGCAGCGAGCATGGCCAGCGCCGCCAGCGCGATGACGGCTGCCACGATCCGCTCCCGCACGGTGAGGGAGCGGCGTCGGCGCAGGAATGAGCGGGGCGGCATGGACTCAGTATTGCGCCGCGGGATGAGAGCCCCATGAGAATCTCGGCGGCGCGGGCCGATTGTGGTCGGCCGAGCAGGTGGTCAGCCGAGCAGGCGCTGGATGCGCCCGATGCCTTCGACGATGTCGTCGTCGCCGAGCACGTAGCTCAGCCGCAGGTAGCCGCTGGGGCCGAAGGCTTCGCCCGGAACGACAGCGACCTCGGCCTCTTCGAGGATGATGTCGGCCAATTCTGCCGAGGTGCGAGGTGTGCGTCCTCGGATCTCGCGGCCGAGCACGCCCGCAACGGAGGGGTAGGCGTAGAACGCGCCCTGGGGCATCGGGCAATCGAAGCCATCGATCTCCCGCAGCATGCTCACCATTGTGCGCCGTCGCCGATCGAAGGACTCGCGCATCTCCATGGTGGCCGACAGGTCGTCGCTCACTGCGGCCAACGCGGCCTGTTGGCTGACGTTGGCCACGTTGCTCGTGAGGTGGGACTGCAGGTTGGTTGCTGCCTTGACGACGTCGCGGGGGCCGATCATCCAGCCCACGCGCCACCCGGTCATGGCGTAGGTCTTTGCCACCCCATTGAGCACGATCGAGGTGTCGCGCAGCTCCGGCACCAGGCGCTGGATGGGGGAGAACTGCGCGCCGTCGTAAAGCAGGTGCTCGTAGATCTCGTCGGTGATCACCCAGATGCCGTGCTCCAGCGCCCATCGGCCGATCGCCGCGGTTTCCTCGGCGGAGTAGACGGCGCCGGTGGGGTTGGAGGGCGAGCAGAACAGCAGCGCCTTCGTGCGTTCGGTGCGGGCGGCCTCGAGCTGCTCGACGGTGACGAGGTAGTTCTGGTCGGCGCCTGCGAACACCTCGACGGCCCGGCCCCCGGCGAGGGCGATCGCTTCTGGGTAGGTCGTCCAGTAGGGCGCGGGGAGGAGCACCTCGTCGCCCTCGTCGATGACAGTGGCGAAGGCCTGATAGACGGCCTGCTTACCGCCGTTGGTCACCAGCACGTCGCCCGGGTCGACGGGGTAACCAGAGTCGCGCTCAGTCTTGGCAGCGATCGCCTCGCGCAGCGCGGGCAGGCCCGCGGTGGGGGTG
>DATGSB010000050.1:0-5503 GCA_035303045.1 Actinomycetaceae bacterium
CGCCCGCCCGCTGCACGACCTCGGTGACCCGCGGCGGCACGCCGAAGTCCATCTCTGCGATGAACGCACCGACGTCCTGCGGAAAACGCGACCACTTCGTGCTTCCAGCAGCCCGCAGCTGCTCCACGGTGATGGCATCAAAGCGATCGGTGTGCACGTGTCCTCCCATGCAAAGACTCTCGACGTGCTTGACGGTACTGCCCGCCGCGAGGCGGCGGCGAACATCGCTAGGCTGGCCCATCATGACGACGAACGCCTCCACCCCATCCCACACCTCGGACGAACCGGCCGCGACCCCGGCGATGCGGGTGCGATTCAGCCCCTCACCGACCGGCACCCCGCACGTGGGCCTCATCCGCACCGCCCTGTTCAACTGGGCCTACGCGCGCCGCCACGGCGGCACCATCGTGTTCCGGATCGAGGACACCGACGCCGCCCGCGACTCCGAGGAGAGCTACCACCAGTTGCTCGATGCGATGCGCTGGCTCGGGCTGGATTGGGACGAGGGCGTCGAGGTCGGCGGCCCCCACGGCCCCTACCGACAGTCCCAGCGCATGGACATCTACGCCGACGTCGCGGCCAAACTCGTGGCGGCCGGCTACGCGTATGAATCCTTCTCCACCCCGGAGGAGGTCGAGGAGCGGCATCGAGCCGCCGGGCGCGATCCCCAGCGCGGTTACGACGGCTTCGACCGCCACCTCACGGCCGAGCAGAAGGAGGCGTTGCGTGCCGAGGGGCGCGTGCCGGTCCTGCGGATGCGGATGCCCGAGGAGGACGTGACGTTCCACGACCTCGTGCGCGGCGAGATCACCTTCAAAGCCGGCTCGGTGCCCGACTTCGCCATCGTGCGCGCCAACGGCCAGCCCCTCTACACCCTCGTCAACCCCGTCGACGACGCGCTGATGGGGATCACCCACGTGCTGCGCGGGGAGGACATCCTCTCCTCCACGCCGCGACAGATCGCCGTTCACCGGGCCCTACGCGAACTAGGGCTGAGCGACGGTGTTCCGGCCTACGCCCACCTGCCCTACGTCATGGGCGAGGGCAACAAGAAACTGTCGAAGCGGGACCCCGAATCCGATCTCTTCCTCCACCGCGACCGCGGCTTCATCCCCGAGGGTTTGCTCAACTATCTCGCGTTGCTCGGCTGGTCGATCTCGCCGGATGAGGACATCTTCACCCAGTCCGAACTCGCCGCCGCCTTCGACGTGCGCGACGTCAACCCCAACCCCGCGCGGTTCGACGTCAAGAAGGCGGAAGCGATCAACGCCGTCCACCTGCGCCGTCTCGCCCCCGAGGACTTCCGCGACCGCCTCGTGCCGTATCTCCAGCGAGCCGGCATCGTGGCGGCCCCGATGTTCGAGGATCTGCCCGTCGACGAGCAGGAGCTGCTGACGGCGGCGGCCCCCTTGCTCCAGGAACGCATGACACTGCTGGGGGAGGCCCCGGGCATGCTCGGGTTCCTGTTCGTCGCGGATGAGGCGGTGACGATCGAGGACGACGCGCGCAAGGCACTGCGGCCTGAGGCGCCGGAGGTCTTGGACCGTGCCATCGAAACCCTCGAGGGCCTGCCGGACTTCTCCGCCGACGCCCAGCAGGAGGCGCTGCGGGCGGTGCTCGTGGATGACATGGGGATCAAGCCGCGATTCGCCTACGCCCCGCTGCGGGTGGCGATCACGGGGAGACGAGTCTCACCGCCATTATTTGAGTCGATGGAGATTCTCGGGAAAGAATCATCCCTTGCCCGGCTACGCTCGCTGCGCGCGGCCATTTAGAGTCGCCAGTGCCACGGGGCGTCGTCCGCGCCGCTCAGACCGTCAATAGTTGTGAGGACTCAGAGGAACATGCCCCAAGATCTCGTTGTCATCGGGCTGGGTTACGTCGGAATGCCGCTCGTACAGGAGGCGATCAACGCCGGGCTGTCGGTGCGCGGCTACGACGTGAGCGAAGCGGTCGTCACCGGGCTCAACGCCGGGCGCTCCCACGTCGATGACCTCACCGACGCCGATGTCGCCGACCTCGTGGCGCGCGGTTTCGAAGCGACCACCGACCCGGTGACGCTCGGGGAGGCCGACACGATCGTCATCTGCGTGCCGACGCCGCTGTCGAACGACGGCGGGCCCGACCTCACGGCGATCGAGTCGGCCGGGCGCGACATCGCAGGGCAACTGCGGCGCGGCCAACTCATCATCTTGGAATCCACCACCTACCCGGGCACCACCGAAGAGGTGTTGCAGCCCATCATCGAAAGCGGTGGGTTGAAGGTGGGGGACGACGTCCACCTCGCCTTCTCCCCGGAGCGCATCGACCCCGGCAACGAAAAGTTTGGCGCGAAGAACACCCCGAAGGTCGTCGGCGGAGTCACCGCGGAGAGCACCGAACGCGCCGTGGCCTTCTACAGCCAGTTCATCGACACCGTGGTGCGCACCAAGGGCCCGCGGGAAGCCGAGATGGCGAAGCTGCTGGAAAACACCTACCGGCACATCAACATCGCGCTCGTCAACGAGATGGCTCGCTTCTGCCACGAGCTGGACATCGACCTGTGGGACGTCATCAACGCCGCGAAGTCCAAGCCCTTCGGGTTCCAGGCCTTCTACCCGGGCCCCGGGGTCGGCGGGCACTGCATTCCCATCGACCCGAACTACCTGTCGCACAACGTGCGCTCGCGGCTCGGCTACCCGTTCCGCTTCGTCGAGTTGGCGCAGGAGATCAACGCGACGATGCCCAGCTACGTCGTCAGCCGCCTGCAGGACACCCTCAACGACGACGGCAAGGCCCTCAAGGGTGCGCGCATCCTGCTGCTCGGGGTGACCTACAAGCCCAACATCGCCGACGAGCGGGAGTCTCCGGCGCGCCCCTTGGCGAAGCACCTCATCGATAAGGGCGCGGACCTGAGCTTCCACGACCCGTTCGTCGAAAGCTGGCACGTCAACGGCCTGACGATGCAGCGGCCCGAGGACCTGGCCGCTGCCGCACGGGAAGCCGACCTTGTCGTCCTACTGCAGCACCACCGCGACTACGACCTGCCCGCCATCGTGGAACAGTCCCAGCGCTTCTTCGACACCCGAGGGGCGGCGCCGAGCGACCCGAAGGTGGAAAGCCTGTAGGGCGGACCGGACGGCGCTATCAACCTGAGCGTTCCGCGCCCTCCTCGGCGGCCCTTTCCAGATCCTCATCCGACAGGATGCGGGTGTCCGGGTCGGCGGCGTCGGTGCTCGCCGGGACGCGCAGCTCGTCCATGTAGGGCGTCGGCTTGCCACGCCGGTAGTCGAGGAACTCTGTGGCGTAGTACTCCCGGGCCTCGTGTGCCGTGCGGTTACCGGTGACGATGTCGTGCATGAGGTTGAGCGCCAGATTGTTCGCTTGCTCATCGTGACAACGAGCGGAGACTTCGCCCTGGGTGCGGTCCACGACCACGCTGCCATCGAACTCGGCGAGCTCGGTGACCTTCTCCGGTGGTACCCGATAGGCGATCACCGAGGTGACGGAGTCGGTATGGGGCACCGGAAAGTTGTGGTCGGCGAAGGCCTTGGTGGCCGCCATCCGCAAGAAGGGCCCCGCGTGGTGCCAAATGAGCACTGACGGCGTACGTTCTTGCGGCTCGCCGTGGGCTTCGATGACGAGTTCGGCGGCCTCCCGGGACTCCTCGGGCCACTCGGAGATGATCTCGGATGCGGTGGGCATGATGGCTCCTTAACGCGGATGGTGTCGGGGGAGGCGTCGCCTTTCGGGCGGCGCGCCTCTTCCACCGTGCGCCGCCTGCAGCTCGGCCGCAATCGGGAGGAGCCCGTCGAGGGTCCGTGGTGCCGCATCCGTCGAAACCGGCCCCGCGCCCGCGCAAACTCGCCTAGCCTCGGAAACGTAAGAGATCCAGCGCTCGGCGGCGATTCAAACCGTCGAAGGTGGTACTCCTTGCGGGACACGGGCGTCCCCGGGCGCAATCGCGGCCTAAGGAGTCCCATGTCTCGTTTCGTCATTGTCCACGGTGCATTCGAGGGAGCTTGGTGCTGGGAGCCGATCGCCGAACGGCTCCGCGCAGCAGGTCACACGGTCAGCGCTCCCGACCTGCCCGGCGCAGGTGACGACGACACACCAGTCGCCGACGTGACTCTCGCCAAGTATGTCGAGTCGATCTGCGCGATCCTCAACTCAGCGGAGGAGCCCGCCGTGCTCGTGGGGCACAGCATGGGTGGGATCGTCATCACCCAGGCGGCCGCCGACTGTGCTGACAAGGTCTCCCAGGTGGTGTACGTGTCGGCCTTCCTGCCCAAGAACGGCCAGAGCTTGCAAGACCTTGCCGCGCTGCCCGAAGGCCAGGCCGATGGGGTCCAGCAGAACATGGTCGTCGAGGGCGACCCGGCCGTGGCGACACTCAATGCAGAGGCCGGTGCCGAGGTGCTGTACGGCGAATGTGATCCCGAGACGCAGCAATGGGCAGCGAGCATGCTGGCCCCACAGGCTGCCCGACCCTTCGTCGAGCCGGTCCAGATCGACGACGACGCGGAGGTCACCCGTCGCTTCGTGTTCTGCACCAAGGACAAGGCGATCCCGATCGAACTGCAACGCCGCATGGCACGGGAGTCCGCTGTCGTCGAGACGGCGGAGATCGCAACTGACCACTCGCCGTTCTTCTCCGCGCCGGATGAGCTGACGCGCATCCTCGTGGACTTCGCGGCGAAGTAGCCGCGCTCGCCCACCCACCCGAGGTCGCGGGCGACCGCGTGAGAGACCATCCGCCCGCCCAGATCGGACGGCTTCAGCTGGGTAGTTCGCGCCAGTAGAGGAAGGCCCGATCGGGGCTGCCGGGTTCCCCGGTGGTGAACCCGTGGCGGGTGTAGAGGCGCTGGGCATCGACGTCCGGTTCGTCCACCCCGATCTCGATGAGCCGCACTCCGGCCGCGAGCGAATCGGTGAGGATTCGCGCCATCATGGCCGAGCCGATGCCCTGGCCGCGCCGGGCGGGCACGACGTACAGCTCCTCCAGCATGGCCGTCGTACCGTCGTGCCACAGGTTGGGCCGGTAGGTCACGAGAGCGACACCCGCGGCCGGGTCGCCCGCCAGCAGGGCCGCCATCGGGGCCGTGGCCAGCACCCGCTGCAAGCGAGAGGTGAGAACCGCCGGGCCGGGGGAATCGGCATCGAACTCGAGATTGAAGTCGTGCAGGAGCGCGGCGATGATTGCGGCCTCGGCCACGGTCGCCCAACGGACGTCGCTGCTTTCCATGGTCAGGCAAACGTACTGCCCGGCCGCCGATGTGACGACTCCCACCACCGATCAGCTTTGGTCGCCCGCGGCGGGGAGGGTAGGGTTTCATACCGGTACAACGCTTACATGCGGCGCTGAAGCACGCCTTCACGTCGGCAGCGTTATACCCCCTTGGGGTATGGTGTAATTGGCAGCACGACTGATTCTGGTTCAGTTAGTCTAGGTTCGAGTCCTGGTACCCCAGCGGTTGGAGTGACACCCGCATTCCGGTAAACTCCTCCAGGCGAAAGTTCGCCA
>DATGSB010000051.1:0-5371 GCA_035303045.1 Actinomycetaceae bacterium
GCGTGTCTGGCGCGCTTCCCCCTCCTCGCCCGCCTCGGCGAAGCCGCCCGAGAGCACGACCACGCCCTGCACGCCGAGCGGCTGCAAGTGAGCGACAGCGGCGATGACCTCATCGGGGTCTCCCGCAACGATGGCCAGATCGCACGTCACACTCGCCCTAGCGAGGCTTGCGAGGTCGCCGTGGCTTCGCCATCCCGCAGGGCCGCCGGCGTCGTCGATGCCGACGAGGTGGACGGGGCCGTCGAAGGGCGCGGAGGCGATTGCGCGGGCGGCGCGGGCCGCGAGGCCGCCCCACGGCCCGCCGAGGTCGACGACGAGGACCGAACCGGCATCGAGGAGCGCGCGCATGCTTCTGGACTCGGCGTGCTGTTCGCGTTCGGCCATGACAGCCCACGAGCGGGGGGTCTGAGCAAGGTCGAGTTCGACCCGCACGACGCCGTCCTCGAGCTCGTGGCTCACTTGGTAGCCGGCCTCGCGCAGCACTCGGATCATGGCTGCATTGCCGGGCAGGACCTCGGCGATGAACCGGTGGAGCCCCCGCTCCCGGGCGGCAGCGGCGAGGTGATCGAGTAGCACCGAGCCCAGGCCCCGGCCCTGTTCGGCGTCGGCCACGTAGAAGGCGACTTCTGCCTCTCCCGCCGCCACCGTGTCGTAGCGGCCCACCGCCACCACGCGTTCGCCCCGGGTGAGCACGAAGGCGACTCGCTCGTCGTGGTCGACATGGGTGAAACGGTCGAGGTCGCGCTCCGAAAGTTCGGCCATCGGCCCGAAGAAGCGCATGTACTGTGATCGCGCTGACTGGCCGCGGTGCAGTTCCTTCAGCGCCTCTCGGTCCTCGGGCAGGATGGGCCGGATGCGCATCGGCACGCCGTCGCGCAGGACGACATCCGCCTCCCACGTCGCCGGATAGCCCGCGGGTGCAGCGAGACGTGGCTCACCCTTGTCGCTCATGGGGGCAGCCTAGTTCGGGCTCGCCGGCGGCGGCGTGGGCGGTTTGCGGGCGTGCCCTGGTCACGCCGGGTGCCGCGTCGGGGGAGACTTGGGGCATGGCTCAATCCAGCTCGCAGCCGCAGGACGGCAACATTCTCGACATCGACGTGTCCAGCGAGATGCAGGATTCGTTCCTCGAATACGCCTACTCGGTGATCTACTCCCGCGCGCTGCCCGACGCCCGGGATGGGCTGAAGCCGGTGCAACGCCGCATCCTGTACCAGATGGACGCCATGGGCCTGCGGCCAGATCGGGGGCACGTGAAGTCGGCCCGTGTCGTGGGTGAGGTCATGGGCAAGCTGCACCCGCACGGCGACAGCGCCATCTATGACGCGCTCGTGCGCATGGCCCAGGATTTCTCGTTGCGCCTCCCCCTCGTCGACGGGCACGGCAACTTCGGGTCGCTGGACAACGGGCCGGCCGCCGCCCGCTATACCGAGGCCCGCCTCGCGCCGGCGGCCTTGGTCATGACCCAAGGACTCGACGAGGACGTCGTCGACTTCGTGCCGAACTACGACAACCAGCTGCTGCAGCCGGAGGTGCTGCCGGCGGCGCTGCCCAACCTGCTCGTCAACGGCGCCTCGGGCATCGCGGTGGGCATGGCAACGAACATGGCGCCGCACAACCTCAGCGAGGTCGTCGCGGCGGCCCGCCACCTCATCGATCATCCCGATGCCACGGTCGAGGAACTCATGCGGTTCGTCCCCGGCCCCGATCTTCCCTCGGGCGGCAAGATCGTGGGGCTCGACGGTGTTCGAGAGGCCTATGAGACGGGCCGGGGCCGGTTCCGCACCCGCGCCAGCGCCCGGATCGAGAACATCACGCCACGCCGGCGCGGCATCGTCGTGACCGAGCTGCCCTACCTCGTTGGGCCGGAAAAGGTCATCGAGAAGATCAAGGAAGCGGTCCAGTCCAAGCGGCTCCAGGGGATCGCCGCCGTCTCGGACCTGACGGATCGGGCCCACGGCTTGCGCCTGGTCATCGAGGTGCGCAATGCCTTCAACCCCGAGGCCGTGCTTGCCCAGTTGTACAAGTACACGCCGATGGAGGAGTCGTTCTCGATCAACAACGTCACCCTCGTCGACGGCCAACCGCGCACGCTCGGCCTGCGCGAGCTGCTGCAGGTTTATGTCGCCCATCGCCTCGATGTCGTACGCCGCCGCACGGCCCACCGGCTCGCCAAACGCGAGGAGCGTGCCCATCTCGTTGCCGGACTCCTCATTGCCATCGCCGATATCGACGAAGTCATCGCGGTCATCCGCAGCTCGGAGGACGCCGAGGCCGCGCGGAGCCGCCTCATGGTGGTGTTCGACCTCTCCGAGGCTCAGGCGGACTACATCCTGGCGTTGCGGCTGCGGCGGCTGACGAAGTTCTCGCGCATCGAGCTGGAGGCGGAACGCGACGAACTGGCCGCGGACATTGCCACACTCACCGAGCTCCTCGGCGACGAGGACCTGCTGCGCCAGACGGTTTCGTCGGAGCTGGCGGAGGTGGCTGCTGAGCACGGCACGCCGCGGCGCACGGTGCTGCTGGACCAGCTCGGGGCGCAGACCGCGGCGGCGCGCGACGATAAGTCCAGCGAGGCCGTCCCGCTCGAGATCCCCGACGAGCCGTGTTGGGTGTTGCTGTCCGCCACCGGCCTGCTCGCCCGCAGCCAGGACGCCCCGGGCCGGGAGGGCGACCGGCGGGCACACGACGCCATCGTCTCGGCCGTTCCGGCCACCACTCGCGGACGCATCGGGCTGGTGCTCAGCACCGGAGAGATCACCGAGTTGGACGTGCTCGACGCGCCCGCGTTACCGCCGGTCGAGGGCGCACCGGGACTCGCGGGTGGAGTACCCGTCAGCGAGCTTCTCGGGGGAGGCGGCGGGAGGGTCGTGGCGCTGGCCGAGCTTGGTCCCGACGCTCCCCCGCTCGTGCTCATGACCTCACATGGCAGCGTCAAACGACTCCTCACCGACGACCGCCCGGTACGGGGTGATCGGTGGGACTTCGTGTCGCTGCGCGACGGCGACGAGGTCGTGGCGGCCGCGCACAGTTCGCGAGAGGACGACCGGATCGTCGTCGTCACCAGCAACGCTCAGCTGCTGCATTTCCCGGCCGAGGCGGTGCGCATCCAAGGGCGGGGCGCGCAGGGGATGGCCGGGATCCGGCTCGGCGAGGGCGCCCGCGTGCGCGGCGCTGCGGTGGTGGCCGAGGCGGACGTCTCCAGCGCGGTGGTCGTCACGATCGCCGGCAGCGCGGCGGCCCTGCCCGGCACCACGCCGGGAAGCGCCAAGGTCAGCCCGCTCGACCGTTTCCCCGGCAAGGGAAGGTCGACCGCGGGGGTGCGCTGCCACCGGTTCCTGCGCGGGGAGGACGTGCTCACCGCCGCGTGGGTGGGCCCCGGGCCGGCGCGCGCAGTGGGCACCGGCGGGCAACCCGTGGAGTTGCCCGAGATCGATGAGCGGCGCGACGGCTCGGGTCAGGCGCTGGAAGCGCCGGTGGGTGGCATCGGCTGAGCCGACCTACAGCGGCATGGCGTAGAGGGCGGAATACCTCGTCGGGCTGTAGCCGAGCTCGCTGAAGAGCCCGTACTGCGGGGTGGGCACGGCGAGGTCGAGGCCGAGGCCCGCGTACGCCATGCCGTCGGCCGCGTAGGCGCGCATCGCCGCCGCCAGCAGGGCGGTGGCCACCCGCATGCCGCGCCACTCGTCGCGCACGCCCAGCACGTCGGTGTAGCCCTCCGTCCAGCCCTGCGCCTCCCAGTCACCCTCGTAGCGGCCCGAGATGAGGTAGCCGGCCACCCGGGCGCGGTCGGTCGTGCGGTCGAGCGCGACGAAGCTCCATTCGGGAGCGAAGTACGTTCGGCCGTGCACCCACGTCTCGGGCGTGTGTGGCTCGGCCCCCCACTGTTCGCGGAATGCCTCGTTGTGAGCCTTGCGCACCGCATCGTCGAGGTCCTCCCGCCACGGCTCGACCTGCACGTTGCCGTGTGGGCGCACATCTGGGATCGGCAGCGTGAGGTCGCGGCGCATCTCGGTGAACCATCTCGTCTGGGTGAAGCCGTAGCGCTGCAAAAGGTCGGCGGCGTCCGCCGCCGGGGATTCGACGTGGATGAGGGCCCAGGCGCCGTGCCGGCCGGTGGCGGCCTGGATGGCGCGGGCGACGTGCAGCTGCCAGTCGAGCAGGACCGTGCCCACCCCGTAGCCGCGCCAGGCGGGATCCACCCCGCCGTCGCACAGTGCGCGGTCGTGCTCGGTCCCTGGGCGAATCCGGACCATTGCATACGCGCGAGCCACCCCGGCGTCGTCGACTCCCAGCACCATGGCCTGCCCGATGTTGCTGGCCGTGGTCGTGAACGTCTCTGCGGACTCCTCCGCGGTGGTCCGGTAGGGCGGGTCGTCGTGGTCTTCCACGCGGGTGAGCAGGTCGATGAGAAGGTGGTTGTCGCTCAGGGTCAGGTGACGCCAGTGCAGGGTGCCGCGGCCATCGAAGTCGCTCTGGGCGGGCAGCACCCTCTCGGAGGGGTCGACCTTCTCGTCGCGCGTGACGCGCGGAAAGATCCAGTCGAGGGCCCCGGGACGGAGTCTCATTGCGGCCGATTGTTCCCACTCATCGCGTGCGCTGACATGAGGCGACGATACGGGTTCGGTAGCGCGTGGCGCACCACCCGCGTCGTCGCGCGGTCCGTTGGATTTCATGCGGGTGGCTCTTAGGCGTCGATCCGTTCGCGGTCGATCTGAGCGGCACCCGAGACGATGAAGTCTCGCCTGGGGCTGACCTCGTTGCCCATGAGGAGCTCGAAGACCCGTTCGGCAGCGACCGTGGCCTCCGCATCAGCGACCGTCACTCGCCGCAGCGTGCGGAACTGCGGATCCATCGTCGTCTCTGCGAGCTGGTCGGCATCCATCTCGCCCAGCCCCTTGTATCGCTGGATCGGCTGCTTGTAGCCGCGCCCCCGCTTGTCCAGCCGCGTGAGCACGCGGTGCAGCTCTGCCTCGGAGTAGGTGTAGATCTTCTCGCCCTTCTTCCCTCCCGAGCCGAGCGTTTCCACACGGTGCAGTGGCGGTACCGCGGCGTAGACCCGGCCGGCCTCGATGAGAGGGCGCATGTGCCGGAAGAGCAGCGTGAGGAGCAGGGTGCGGATGTGAGCACCGTCGACATCCGCATCGGTCATGATGATGACTTTTCCGTACCGGACGGCCGAAAGGTCGAACGTGCGCCCACTTCCCGCGCCGATGACCTGGATGATCGAGGCGACCTCGGCGTTGGCGAGGATGTCGCTGGCTGAGGCCTTCTGGACGTTGAGGATCTTGCCGCGGATGGGCAGCAGCGCCTGGAACTCCGAGTTGCGCGCCAGCTTGGCGGTGCCCAGCGCGGAGTCGCCCTCGACGATGAA
>DATGSB010000052.1:0-3075 GCA_035303045.1 Actinomycetaceae bacterium
GCCGACCTCCTCCGCTGCGACGGCCAGGTCGATGGACTGCGTAAGCGCGTCCGCGGCGGACCGGACCATGGATTGCGGCGAGGGCATCCAGTGGCCGAAGGAGAGAAACCCGATCTTCTTCACGATTGGTCGACAGCTGCGGCGGCGGTGAGGGCCTGCAGGAACATCTCCTTGGGCTGGGCGCCCGACACGGCGTACTTGTTGTTGAACACGAAGAAGGGCACCCCGCTGATCCCCATCTTTCGGGCCAGCGAAATGTCGGCGTCGACCGCCTCGAAGTGCGTCTCGGCCTCCAGCGCCTCACGCGCCGCGGCAGGGTCGAGGCCGAGCTCGTCGGCGATGGCTACGAGCTCATCGAGGTTGGCGACATTGACCCCGTCGGTGAAGTGGGCCTTGAACAGCTGGCGCACGGCGTCGTTCCCCTTGCCCTCCGCTGCGGCGAAGTGATGGAACTGGTGGGCCTTGTGGGTGTTGACCATGAGTGACTGGTCGAAATTGAACGTGATGCCGTGCTGGTCGCCCCGCTCCCGCAGCTGCTCGTGCATCGTGGCCATCTGCTCTTCCGGGTAGCGGCCCGCGAGATGCTCCTCCATCGACTTCGGGGTGTCGGTGAGCTCGGGGCTGAGCTGGAAGCTTCGATACTCCACGGTCACGGCGTCGCGTTGGGGGAACTCCGCCAGGGCCTCCTGCAGCACCGCGTCGCCCAGATAGCAGAACGGGCACATGACGTCGCTCCAGACTTCGACGGTGACCGCCGTCATGAGGCGCACACCCCCTCCGCCGTGCACGCATCCCCCTCACCTGCGCCGAGCATGACGAAGCGGGGCGCGTCGTCATGCTCCTGTCGCTCGTTCTGGTCCAGTTCGACGTTCTTCGGCAATGGTGTCGACATGCGGCAAGCCTAGTTGGTCGACATCCCGGTGCTCCGGTCGCCCGGAGGAACCGGCAACTGCCGTATCGTCCACGCGTGAGCTGGTTGGAGTCGATCATCCTGGGTGTGCTCCAGGGCATAACGGAGTTTGTGCCGGTTTCGTCGTCGGCGCACCTGCGCATCGCGGGGGAGTTCCTTCCGGGAGCGGCCGACCCCGGGGCGGCGTTTACAGCGATCACGCAGATCGGCACCGAACTGGCGGTGCTCATCTACTTCTGGGGCGATATCACCAGAATCATCGGCCGATGGTTCCGGGCGGTGGCGGGCAAGCTGCCGCACAGTGACCCGGATGTGCGGGTCGGGTGGCTCATCATCATCGGCTCCATCCCCATCGGCGTGCTCGGCCTGCTGTTCGAAACTCGGATCGACACCACGTTCCGCTCGTTGTGGCTCGTGGCGACGATGCTCATCGTGTTCGGCATCATCCTGGCCGTGGCCGACACCCTCGGTTCGCAACGAAAGCCGTTAGAGAAGCTCACCGTGCGCGACGGTCTGCTCTACGGCTTCGCCCAGGCGCTCGCGCTGATCCCGGGAGTGTCGCGCTCCGGCGGCACGATCACGATGGGCTTGGCGCTGGGCTACACCCGGCCCGCGGCCGCCCGCTACGCGTTCCTGCTAGCTGTGCCGGCCGTGTTTGCTTCGGGGTTCTACAAGCTGGGCGTCTCGCTCACGCAGCCCGAGGCCAACGGTCCTTACGGCCTGGGAGAGACGGCGGTGGCGACCCTCGTCGCCTTCGCGGTCGGCTACGCCGTCATCGCCTGGCTCATGCGATTCATCTCGACCCACTCCTTCAAGCCCTTCGTCTGGTACCGCATCGGCCTGGGGCTGACGATCTACGCCCTGCTGGGCTTCGGCGTCATCAACCCCTGACGCCCGCAAGACGGCCGCGCGGCGGCGCTACAGCTAACTCCTGGGATCCAGCCGGCTGCGGGGCTGTCGCCGGGCGCTAGCTCATGGGATCCAGCCAACTCTTGCCGCTGACTCATGGGAGTCCGCCGTTACTCATGGGTTCCAGACGCCTTTTTCGACGGACTCCCAGGAGCCAGGGCAACGCGGGGCGGGTTCGGCGTCGTTAGCTCACGGGTATCCATCGGCGGACCGGCAGCGCCGCCCGGATCCTCAGGCGGCGACGTGGGCCCGCACGGCCTCGGTCATCCGGTCCAAGGTCTCGCGCAGCACGGGCCGCGGCATGGCGAACACGAAGCGCGCGAACCCTTCCCCGGCCGATCCGCACATGGCGCCGTCGGTGAGGGCGACGCCCGCATGGCGGCGGAAGAATGCGGCGGGCCCGCCGGGGAGGGCGAGGTCACGGCAATCCAGCCACGCGATGTAGGTGCCCTCCACGGGGCTCAATCGGAGCCCAGGAATCTCGGCCACTGCCTCCGAGAGGACGGCGCGATTCCCCCGCAAGTAATCGAGGACCTCCGGCAGCCACCCGCCGTCGTCGGTATACACCGCGGCCGCGGCTCGGGCCCCGAGCAGCCCGACGGTGTCGCCCGCGTCGGTGGCATAGGGGGCGAAGGTCCTGATGTCGTCGGGGTTCGACAACACCATCTGGCCGCACTTGAGGCCGGGGATGTTCCATCCCTTGGAGGCCGCGACTGCAGTGATCGTGTGGGCCGCCGCCTCGGCGGAGATGGAGGCGTAGGGCACGTGGGGGACGTCATCGAGGATGAGGGGGAAGTGGATCTCATCGGCGAACACCCGCCCGCCGTGGCGCGCCACGACGTCCGCGACGGCGAGAAGCTCCTCGCGCGTGAGCACCCGGCCTACCGGGTTCCACGGATTGCACAGGACAAGTAGTCGGGCGCCGGCCGCGAAAGCCGCGTCGATGCCCTCGAGGTCGAGGTGGTACCTGCCCGTTTCGTCGCGGAGCGAGGGCACCTCGATGACGTCCCGGTCGGCGGCCGGAGTCACTGTGAGGAACGGCATATACGCCGGAGTCGGCACGATCACCGGGGTGCCGGGCGGCGTGAAGTGGTGGATGGCCACACGCATCGCCGACAGCACATCAGGCAACAAGAACACCTGCTCTTCGCCCACCTGCCACCCCGTCGTGCGCCCGAGCCACGAGGCGCAGGCGCGGCGGGTGGCGAGACGATCGGCCTCTGGCAGATAACCGAACGCCTCGGTGTCGACCGCCC
>DATGSB010000053.1:0-7816 GCA_035303045.1 Actinomycetaceae bacterium
TCGAACTGTCGCGGGGAAAGTCCTCGGAAGTCACGGATGCGCGGCAGCGCCACCGACAGCAGACGGTCGAGGAACTCCCACATGCGATCCCCACGCAGCGTGACGTGGGCACCGATGGGCTGGCCTTCGCGCAGCTTGAACTGGGCGATGGAGCGACGGGCCCGGGTCACCTGCGGCTTCTGGCCGGTGATGAGGGACAGATCCCGGATCGCGCCTTCGATGCGCTTGGAGTCCTGCGCCGCCTGGCCCACGCCCATGTTGACGACGATCTTTTCCAGACCGGCGACCTGGTTGACGTTCTTGTGACCGAACTCGTCGCGCAGGCCGGCGATGATCTCTTCGCGGTACTGCTTCTTCAGCCGCGGCATTTCGCGGGTTGCGGTGTTCTCACTCATGCTCAGATGTCCTTACCAGAGCGCTTGGCCACCCGGATACGCTGCGTGCGCTGGCGACCGTCGCGTTCGACGGTTTCGGTGCGAATGCCGATGCGAGTGCCCTTCTTGGTCTCCGGGTCGACAACCATGACGTTGCTGATGTGGATCGGCGCTTCGATGGTTTCGATCCCACCGCTGCGCGCACCTTGGCTGGACTGGCCAACCTTGGTGTGGCGCTGCATGCGCTGGACGCCTTCGACGACAACGCGGTCGCGTTCCAGGTCAACCTGAAGCACGCGGCCCTGCTTGCCCTTGTCACGACCCGAGATGACGACGACGAGGTCGCCCTTCTTGATCCTTGCCATGGTCTACAGCACCTCCGGCGCAAGCGAGACGATGCGCATGAACCGCTTGTCACGAAGCTCACGGCCCACCGGGCCGAAGATCCGGGTGCCGCGCGGTTCGCCGTCGGCACGCAGGATGACGGCGGCGTTTTCGTCGAAACGGATGTATGAGCCATCTGGGCGACGACGCTCCTTGCTCGTGCGCACGATGACCGCCTTGACGACGTCGCCTTTCTTCACGTTGCCGCCCGGGATGGCGTCCTTCACGGTGGCGACAATCTGGTCACCGATACCGGCGTAACGCCGGCCGGAGCCTCCGAGAACACGGACGCAAAGGATCTCCTTCGCGCCGGTGTTGTCGGCGACTTTGAGTCGCGACTCCTGCTGGATCATTCGATGTACTCCTGTCGTCGTGCTGGTTCTCGGCTCACGCCGAGCCTGGCCGAACGGATGGTGGGTCGGGGGTGACTACTTGGCCTTCTCAAGGACCTCGACGATGCGCCAGCGCTTGGTCGCGCTCAGGGGGCGGGTCTCTTGAATGACGACGAGGTCACCAGTGCCGACCTCGTTCGTCTCGTCGTGCGCCTTAACGCGGCTGCTGCGGCGGATGACCTTGCCGTACAGCGCGTGCTTGACGCGGTCCTCAACCTCCACGACGACCGTCTTGTCCATCTTGTCGGACACGACGTAGCCGCGACGGGTCTTGCGGTAGTTACGCGCCGGTGCCTCGGCGGTCGTCTCTTCGCTCATCTGGGTCACTTCTCGCTCGTGGGTGCGGAACGGATGTTGAGTTCGCGTTCGCGCTGAATGGTGTAGATCCGGGCGATGTCGCGGCGCACCTTCTTGAGGTTGCCGCGCTCCTCGAGCTGGCCGGTGGCAGCTGAGAAACGTAGCTTGAAGAGCTTGTCCTTGGCGTTGGCGAGCTCTTCGGCCAACTTGTCGTCGTCCATCTTGTCCAGGTCGCTAGGCGACAGGCCCTCGGTGCCGATTGCCATCAGCCTTCACCACCCTCACGGCTCACAAAACGGGTCTTCAGTGGGAGCTTGTGCTGCGCGCGAGACAGCGCCTCGCGGGCGAGGCCCTCGTCGACGCCCGCCAGCTCGAACAGCACGCGGCCGGGCTTGACGTTGGCCACCCACCACTCGGGGGAACCCTTACCGGAACCCATGCGGGTTTCGGCGGGCTTCTTGGTCAGCGGGCGGTCGGGGAAGATGTTGATCCACACCTTTCCGCCACGCTTGATGTGACGGGTCATCGCGATACGTGCGGCTTCGATCTGCCGGTTGGTGACGTAGGCGCCCTCGAGGGCCTGAATGCCATAGTCGCCGAAGGCGATCGTGGTGCCACCCTTCGCAACGCCGGTGCGGCGCGGGTGGTGCTGCTTGCGGAACTTCGTCCGCCGTGGAATGAGCACGGTTCTCAGGCCTCCGTTCCCGTGGTGGACCCAGCGGCCTCGGCGGCGGGTGCCGCTGCACGCGGCCCGCCACCACCGCGACGGTCGTCGGCGCCACGGCGGCCACGGGGACGGTCGCCCCGGCCGCGTCCGCGCGGAGCGGCGTCAGCCTGCTCGCGAGCGAACTCCCGCTCGGTCATGTCGCCCTTGTAGATCCACACCTTCACGCCAATGCGGCCGAAGGTGGTGCGGGCCTCGAAGAAGCCGTAGTCGATGTAGGCCCGCAGGGTGTGCAGGGGCACGCGTCCCTCGCGGTAGAACTCCGAACGCGACATTTCCGCGCCGCCGAGTCGACCGGAGGTCTGCACGCGCACGCCCTTGGCGCCGGCGCGCTGGGCCGACTGAATGCCCTTACGCATGGCCCGGCGGAACGCGACGCGGCTGGCGAGCTGCTCGGCGATGCCCTGAGCAACGAGCTGCGCATCCAGTTCCGGGTTCTTGACTTCGAGGATGTTGAGCTGGACCTGCTTGCCGGTGAGCTTCTCGAGCTCCCCGCGCAACCGGTCGGCTTCGGCGCCGCGTCGTCCGATGACGATGCCCGGGCGCGCGGTGTGCAGGTCGACACGCACGCGGTCGCGTGTGCGCTCGATCTCCACCTTCGAAATGCCGGCCCGCTCCATGCCCTCGTTCATGAGCTTGCGGATCGCGACGTCCTCGCGGACGTAGTCCCGGTAGCGCTGACCCGGGCTCGTGCTGTCAGCAAACCAGCGGGAGCGGTGGTCGGTGGTAATTCCGAGCCGGAACCCGGTCGGGTTAACCTTCTGACCCACTATCGGGCCCTCCCCTTCGTCCCGACGGCGGCTGAGTCTGCGCCGTCCTTGGTGTCCTCGCCAACGAAGACGGTGATGTGGCTCGTCCGCTTCAAGATGCGGCCAGCGGCACCCTTCGCACGCGGCCGGAAGCGCTTGAGGGTGGGACCTTCGTCCACGTAGGCCTCGAGCACTACCAGTTCGTTCTCGCGGAAGGCCACGCCTTCCTGGTCTGCCTTCACACGGGCGTTGGCGATCGCGCTTTCCACGAGCTTGCGCACGGGTTCAGCTGCTGCCTGCGGAGCGAACCGCAGCGCGGTCACAGCTTCCGTGGCCCGCTTGCCGCGGATGGGGTCCACGACGCGACGAGCCTTGAGCGGCGTTACGCGGACGTAACGCGCCTGCGCCTTGGCTTCCATCGATTCCTGCCTTACTTGTCAGATCTGCTGTGGGTTGTCCGCTGCTGGGTTAGCGGCGCCGGGCCTTGCGGTCGTCCTTGTCGTGACCGCGGTAGGTGCGCGTCGGGGCGAACTCCCCCAGCTTGTGGCCGACCATCGCCTCGGTGATGAACACCGGGACGTGCTTACGACCGTCGTGCACCGCGAAGGTGTGTCCCAGGAAGTCGGGGGTGATTACCGACCTGCGGGACCATGTCTTGATGACGTTCTTGGATCCGGATTCGTTAGCGGCGTCCACCTTCTTGAGCAGGTGGTCGTCGACAAACGGACCTTTCTTGAGGCTGCGTGGCATGTCGTCGCTCTCCTACTCTCAGCGCTTCTTGCCGGTGCGCCGGCGGCGCACGATGAGCTGGTCGCTCGGCTTGTTCGGACGGCGGGTGCGGCCTTCCAGCTGGCCCCAGGGGCTCACCGGGTGGCGGCCACCGGAGGTCTTACCCTCACCACCACCGTGGGGGTGGTCGATCGGGTTCATGGCGACGCCGCGGACGGAGGGGCGCTTGCCCTTCCACCGCATCCGGCCGGCCTTACCCCAGTGGATGTTGATCTGTTCGGCGTTGCCGACCTCGCCGATCGAGGCGCGGCAGCGGGCGTCAACGTTGCGGATCTCACCGGAAGGCATCCGCAGCTGCGCGAGCTTGCCTTCCTTCGCCACGAGCTGCACCGAGGTGCCGGCGGAGCGGGCGATCTTCGCACCGCCGCCGGGGCGTAGCTCGATGGCGTGGATGACGGTACCGACCGGGATGTTGCGCAACTGCAGGTTGTTGCCCGGCTTAATGTCGGAGCCCACGCCACTTTCGACGACCGCGCCCTGCTTGAGTCCCTTGGGAGCGAGGATGTAACGCTTCTCGCCGTCGGCGTAGTGCAGCAGCGCGATGCGAGCGGTGCGGTTGGGGTCGTACTCGATGTGCGCGACCTTCGCGGGCACGCCGTCCTTGTCGTGACGACGGAAGTCAATCACGCGGTAGGAGCGCTTGTGCCCACCGCCCTTGTGGCGGGTGGTGATGCGGCCGGCGTTGTTGCGCCCGCCCGTCTTGTGCAGCGGGCGTAGGAGCGACTTCTCCGGCGTGGTGCGGGTGACCTCAACGAAGTCCGCCACGCTCGAAGCGCGGCGTCCCGGCGACGTCGGCTTGTACTTACGGATTGCCATGGGTATCGATCCTCAATCTGCCGCGGCCTAGACGGCCACTTCGCCAAAGATGTCGATGGTGCCCTCGCGCAGCGTGACGATCGCGCGCTTGGTGTCCTTGCTCTTGCCCAGGCCCCCACGCGTGCGGCGCACCTTGCCCTGGCGATTGATCGTGTTGACCGAGGAGACCTTGACGTCGAAGATCTGTTCCACGGCCTGCTTGATCTCAGTCTTGTTCGCCCGCGGGTCGACGAGGAAGGTGTACTTGCCTTCGTCGATGAGGTTGTAGCTCTTTTCCGAGACAACCGGGGCGAAAATGATGTCGCGCGGGTTCTTGCTCAGTTCGCTGCTCACTTCGTCTCCTCCTGCGCTTCGGCCGAGGCCTCGCCGAGGAACTCGGCAAGGGCGTCGGTGGTGAACACGACGTCGTCGTGGGTGAGCACGTCGTAGGTGTTGAGCTGGTCTGCCCACAGGAGGTGGACGCTCGGCACGTTGCGCAGGCTCCTGACGGTCACGACGTCCTCGCGGGACGTGACGACGAGTGCGCTGCGGTCCCCGATCATCGCGCGCAGTGTGTTCAGCGCGGTCTTCGTCGAGGGGGTGTCCCCGTCGATGAGGCCGGCGGTGACGTGCACGCGTCCACCGCGTGCCCGGTCCGACAGGGCGCCGCGCAGGGCAGCAGCCTTCATCTTCTTCGGAGTCCGCTGCGCGTAGCTGCGCGGCTGCGGGCCGTGGACGATGCCGCCGCCGGTGAACTGCGGTGCACGGATCGAGCCCTGACGGGCCCGCCCGGTGCCCTTCTGGCGCCACGGCTTGCGCCCACCGCCGCGCACCTGGGCGCGGGTCTTGGTCGCAGCGTTACCACCGCGGGCGGCGGCGAGCTGGGCGACGACGACCTGGTGGATGAGCGGAACATTCGGCTCGGCGTCGAAGATCTCGTTCGGCAGCTCAGCGCTGCCGTCCTTCGTGCCGTCGGTGCCGATGATGTCGATGGTCTTGGTAGCCATGTCCTCATGCCCCCTTGACAGCGGATCGGACCACGACGACGCCCCGCTTGGGGCCCGGGACGGCACCGGCGATGAGCAGCAGCCCACGCTCGGCGTCGACGCCGTGAATCTTGAGGTTCTGAACGGTCTGGCGCTCGTTGCCCATGCGGCCCGCCATGCGGTGGCCGCGGAACACTCGCCCAGGGGTGGCGGCGCCGCCAATGGAGCCAGGCTTGCGGTGGTTGCGCTTCGCGCCGTGGGAGGCGATCGCGCCACCGAAACCGTGGCGCTTCATGACGCCCGCGGTGCCCTTGCCCTTGGTGGTGCCGCTGACGTCGACGACGGTGCCCGGCTCGAACACCGTGGCGTCCAGCTCCTGGCCCAACTCATAGGAGTCCGCTTCGGAGGTGCGCACCTCCGCCACGTACCGGCGCGGGGTCGTGCCGGAGGCAGCGAAGTGGCCCTTGAGGGGGTCGGTGACGCGGCGGGGGTCGATGGCGCCGAATGCGAGCTGGACGGCCTCGTAGCCGTCCTTGTCGAGCGTACGGAGCTGGGTGACGACATTGGTGCCGACCTGGACGACCGTAACCGGGACCAGGCGTCCGGCGTCGTCCCAGACCTGGGTCATGCCGAGCTTCGTGCCGAGCAGGGCCGTGACGGGCCTGCCTGCAGCCTGCTTTGGAAACCTTGTCATTGCGGGGGTCCTCAGAGCTTGATCTCGATGTTGACGTCAGCCGGGAGGTCGAGGCGCATGAGCGAGTCGACCGCCTTCGGCGTCGGGTCGACGATGTCGATGAGCCGCTTGTGCGTCCGCATCTCAAACTGCTCGCGGCTGTCCTTGTACTTGTGCGGTGAACGGATGACGACGAAGACGTTCTTCTCCGTCGGTAGCGGCACCGGGCCCACAACCTGCGCACCAGCGCGAGTCACCGTGTCGACGATCTTGCGTGCCGAACTATCGATGACTTCGTGGTCGTAGGACTTGAGCCGGATGCGGATCTTCTGTCCCGCCATGGCGTCGTCTAACCTCTCTCGTACCGCGATGTCTACCGGCCCCCGCGCTCGGGCGTGTCGCCCTCTTGGGCGGCGTGCTCGACCACGTTCTTGCACCACTTGGTGCGGGCCTTGTTTGTGCTGGCGCCGAGACCTTGCGGTCCGACCCCTAAGTCGTTGGGCGCCCGGAGCTCGCTCCAGGCAACCGGACTAGTCTGCCAGATCGGCAGGCCTCCTGGCCAACCGAGACGGCATAGCGCCGTGTGCTCTTCATCATGCGACCCGCCGTCTGGCGGTCCAGCTTTGACGAGCCGCCGGCCCCAGGACTCCCCCGAAGGTCTTCCCGCGTCCGGCTGGTCAACTTTAGCAGGCCTCGTCCCCGCTGGGCAGAGCGGATATCTCCCGATAGCGGTGATCCCGACCACGCGCCGTCACGATAGCCGCGCCGGCCACCCTGCGCTGACCGCCACAGTCGCGTGAAGCGACGTCGTCTACCCGACGGAAACCCGTGACCTAAAGGCCCTAGCGCGCTCCCCCGTTCGCCTGACTCCCGGGAGTCCGTCGAAAAGGGCGTCTGGAACCCGTGACTAACGACGGACTCCCATGAGTGAGCGCTCCAGAGCGGTTGGATCCCATGAGTTAGTGGCGTTGGCGGACCGGCTATCGCCTGGATCCCAGGAGCTAGTGGCACTGGCGGACCGGCTATCGCCTGGATCCCAGGAGCTAGCGCAGATGGAAGCCCGGCGGCCCGCGAAGGGAGCCGCCGGGAGGCAGACGCGCGAACGGGCCCGGCGGAACATCTCCGCCGGGCCCGTCGCGTAGCGAACCTTCCGGGCTCAGGGCCCGGAGGGGGTCACTTGATAATCTTCGTCACACGGCCGGATCCGACCGTGCGGCCACCCTCGCGAATGGCGAAGCCGAGGCCGTCTTCCATGGCGATCGGCTGGATGAGCTGGACCTTCATCTCCGTGTTGTCGCCGGGCATGACCATCTCGGTGCCCTCGGGCAGCTCGATGACGCCGGTGACGTCGGTCGTCCGGAAGTAGAACTGCGGACGGTAGTTGGAGTAGAAGGGGTTGTGACGCCCGCCCTCGTCCTTGTTGAGGATGTAGACCTGCGCCTCGAACTCGGTGTGAGGCGTGATCGAGCCGGGCTTGACGACAACCTGGCCGCGCTCCACCTCTTCGCGGCGGGTACCGCGCAGGAGGAGACCGACGTTCTCGCCGGCCTCGGCGGTGTCGAGGAGCTTGCGGAACATCTCGACGCCGGTGACCGTCGTCTTGATGGACTCGTCCTTGATGCCGACGATCTCGACGTCATCGTTCACGTTGAG
>DATGSB010000054.1:0-5816 GCA_035303045.1 Actinomycetaceae bacterium
CCCCACCTCCTCGAACTGTTGTTCGAACCTGTAATCAGGCTAGCGGAGGGGTATGACAACGACACCGGAGAGGTGTGGGGCCGCCCCGTTTGCTCAGATCCTGCACGGAACACAGAGCAATGAGCGACCACGGAACACAACGCAAAGCTCCCCCACCGAAACCGATGGGGGAGCCTCAGCGGAGAACGCAGTTCTCGACGGGCGACCTCAGGCGAAGGAGGCCGAGGCCTCATCCAACGCGGCCACCTCATCGGCGCCGAGTTGCAAGGACACTGCGGCGAGTAGTTCGTCGAGCTGCTCGGGGCTGGTCGCCGCGGCGAGAGGAGCCGCGATCTTGCCCTCGGCCATCGCCCAGGCGAGCGCCACCGTCACCGGAGGGACGCCGTGGGCGGCCGCGACCTCGGTGAGGGCGTCGACGACCTTGAGACCCTCGGGAGTGAGGAAACGCTTGACGGCCCCACCGCGGGCGCGGCCTTCGGCGTCCTGCTCGCTGCGGTACTTGCCGGTCAGGAAGCCTCCCGCGATCACCTGGTACGGGAACACCGACATGCCGTGGCGCCGCGCGGCGGGAGCAAGCTCCTTCTCGTATCCGCGCGCGACGAGTGAATACTGCGGCTGGAGCGCGACCGGCTTGGCGAAACCGTTCTCCTCCGCGACGCGGAACCACTCATCGATCGCCTCGGCAGAGAAATTGGACAACGCGATGGCCCGAACCTTGCCCTGGGTGATGAGCTCGTCGAAGGCCGCGGCACTTTCGACGATCGGCGTCTCGTCGTCCTGGTAGTGGGCGTAGTAGAGGTCGATGTAGTCGGTCTGCAGACGCCGCAGGGATTCCTCCGCGCCGCGGGCAATCGTGGCCGGCTTGAGCCCCAGCAGGTCCGGCTTACCGGAGACCTTGGTCGCGACAACGACATCGCCGCGATTGCGCCGCGCGGCGAGCCACTGACCAATGACGGTTTCCGACTCTCCACCGGAGTTGCCTGGCACCCAGTAGGAGTACATGTCGGCAGTGTCGAGGAAGTTCCCACCCCGGTCGAGGAAACCGTCGAGGACGGCGTGGTATTCAGCTGGCTCGGCGGGGTTGTTGAACGTATTGGTACCCAGCCCGAAGGGGAAGATCTCCAGCTCGGAGTTCCCGATCCGCAGGGTGGTGGTTGACGAGGCTGTCATCTGATCGCTCCTCAGCGTTCGGTGCGGAGTAGGTGCTTATGCCAGTGCGCGCTGCAGCTCGGGCCGCAGCTCATCGGGGGTGGTCGGCGGCTCGAAGCGCTGGACAACGCGACCATCACGGTCGATGAGGAACTTCGTGAAGTTCCAGGCGATGTCCCCCGGATCCTCGGCCGGGCTGACGTCCTTCAGTCGCTCGTAGAAGTCGCCGTAGCGCGGGCCCCAGTCCCCCGGCTCCTGCTCGCGCAGGTGGTCGTACAGCGGCGCGGCGTCGGGGCCGTTGACGTCGATCTTGGCGAAGATCGGAAAGGTGACGTCGTAGGTGAGCTGGCAAAATTCAACGATTTCGTCGTTGGTGCCGGGCTCCTGCCCGCGGAATTGGTTGGACGGGAAAGCGAGGATCTCCAACCCTTCGTCCTAGAATTCGCGGTAGAGCGCTTCGAGCCCCTCGTACTGCGGGGTGAGGCCGCACTTGCTGGCGACGTTGACGATGAGCACCACCTTCCCGGCGTAGTCACTCAGCGGCACCTCGGTGCCATCCGCTTTCGTCGCCGTGAAGTCGTGTGTACTCGTCATGCGTGCTCCTTATCGCTGGTGGCTCCTTCCACCGTACGTCACGGCACACGTGGCGCCAGGGGACTCAGCCCCCGCGCTCGACCAGCTCGACGAAGGCCTCAGCGACGACGTCCGTGTAGAGATGGCCGCCCGCGATGTCGGGATGGATTCGGTCGGATTGCAGCTTGCCGGGGTCGTTGCTCACGGCGCCGTGCCAGTCGGCGATGATCGCATTCGGGTAGTCGGTCACGACGGATTCGAGCGCCGCGTTGGCCTCGGGGATCCAGTAGCTGCCACCGAAAAGGTTGACGACGACCACCAATCGCTGCGGGCCCAAGGCATCGAGCACGCGCCGGACGAGTTCGTCGTCAACGCCCGCGTTCGTTCCGAAGTCCAACACGACCGCGCGGCGCACCGTGCCGGCGTCCAGTGCCCGCGTTACTGCCTCGACGGCGTCGGGCCACTGCCGGTTCGACTTCGCATCGATGTCCATGTCGGGCCAGCGGTGGGTGAGGCCGTGGGCGCTGGTGACCATGATGGAGTCCCCGAAGCCCGTGATCTCCCCGCCGTCCGGCACGGCCCACACCGGCTCCCCCGCGGCCGCGGGTTCCACGCTCGACGCTTCATCGGTGCCCGCCTCGTCACCGGGCCTCGCCGCCTCGGAGCCGAGGCCGGCGGCGGGGGCGGCCGCCCCGTCGGCGCCCGCAGCTCCCGGTTCCTGCGCGCCGCCGCCCTGCGCTGCACGCTCGGCCTCTTCGAGCAGCGCGGAATTGGCGAGGAGCTGCTCGTGGGTGGCGGAGTGAGTGGGGGCGGTCGCGATCGCGACGGTCGTGACGATCGCCAGGGTCAGCGTTGTCCCGAGCGCCGCCCGGGCGATCACCGGGCGCGGCCCGCGAAGGCCGGCGAACAGCCCGCCGATCGCCGCTCGGAAGCCGAGCTTGCGCACCGGCTGCTCGATCCACCGGTAGGAGGCCGATGCCACGAGCAGGGTGGTGACGAGTGCGAGCCCGCGGATCGTCCAGCTCATCGCCGAGTCGTAGGAGGCGGCCGGCAGGAGCTCGGTGAGAATGAGGATGATCGGCCAGTGCCAGAGGTAGATGCCGTAGGAACGCTCCCCGATCCAGCGCAGCGGGCGCATCTCCATGAACCGGTCATAGGGCGAGCCACGCCCGAGCAGCGCGGCGAGCATGACGGCCGTCGCGAGCGAGGCCAGCACGATGCCCCCGCGGAACGTCACCGCCGCATCGACGTGCATGTAGCGCATGAGGCAGGCAAGCGTCACGAAAGCCGCGAGCGCCGCCGGCAGGCGCCACCGCTGCCACGCCATCGAATGCAGCCAGGAGTCGCGCTGCTGCCACATGAGCGCCAGGCCGGCGCCGATCATGAGGCCGAAGAGGTGGGTGTCGGTGCCGTAATACACGCGAGTGGCCTCTGCGCCGAGGCTGAAGCTCACGGCCATGAGGACGGCCGAGGCCGCTGCGATGCCCAACACGAGGCGGGCGCGGGAACGCATCGTCGCGGTGAAGGCCACGATGATGACGAGCACGATCGGCCAGAGAAGGTAGAACTGCTCCTCGACCGCGAGGGACCAGAAGTTCACGAAGAGCAGCGGCGAGGTGCGCGAGAAGTAGTCCGACCCGGCGGCGATCTCCAGCCAGTTGTTCGAGAACGTGAGTGCCCCGAGGGCCTGCCGGCCGATGTTGACGAGGAGGTCGCCGCCGACGAGCCAGGCGAGGCTCACGCTGCCGACGACCACGACGACGAGCGCCGGCAAGAGGCGTCGCGCCCGGCGTAGCCAGAACTGCCGCAATTCGACCCTGCCGCGCTTGGCGAGCTCGCGTAGGAGCAGAGTGGTGATGAGGAAGCCGCTGAGGACGAAGAAGACGTCGACACCGAGGAATCCGCCGGGCAACGATGACGGCCGCAGGTGGTAGGCGAAGACGGCGACGATCGCTAGCGCGCGCAGCCCGTCGAGCCCGGCGATGTGCCCGGAGGCCGGGCGTGAGGCGATGCGCACGCGGCGACGGGGGCGGGCGTCGTCAGCAATCTCGCGGTCGAGTACTGCGCTCATCTCGACCTCCGCTCCTCGCCCGGGCTATGCGCAGAGCTTATGGGTGCCCGCCACGGGTGGGTGTGGCGCCACGCCGGTTCTACAGCTTCGTGACCGGGGAGTAACGCAGGAGGAGGCGCTTGACCTGGCCCCCACCGAAATCGATCTTCGCCACCGATGACGAGCCCGCGCCCTCGAGGGCAATGACCGTCCCAAGCCCGTAGCTGTCGTGCGTCACGCGGTCCCCCACGGCCAGCCCGAGGACCTCGACCTCGGGGTTGCGCACGGCTGGTGCCGTGCGGAGGCGGGCGGGGGCGTCGTCGTCGCGACGGGCCGTCCGGCGGGGGCCGCCACCGACCCCGAACCCGGAGCCCCAGCCGCCGCGGGAGACGTCGAGTGAGGATTCCGCGCGGCGCCAGTCGAGCAGCTCCGCCGGGATCTCGTCGAGGAACCTGCTGGGGGGCAGCTGCTGGGGCATGCCCCACGCGGTGCGCCCCGCCGCGCGAGACAGGTAGAGCCGCTCGCGCGCCCTGGTGAAGGCGACGTAGGCGAGGCGACGTTCCTCGGCGAGCTCGTCGGGATCCACCAGGGAGCGTTGGTGAGGAAAGGTGCCGTCCTCCAGGCCCGTGACGAAGACGACGGGGAACTCGAGGCCCTTGGCCGTGTGGACGGTCATGAGGGTGACCTGCCCCTGATCGTCGTCGCCCTCGCCCAGCGCGTCGGAGTCGGCCACCAGGGCGATGCGCTCGAGGAAGTCGCCGAGGTCGCCCTCGGGGTCGAGTTGGCTGTATTCGGCGGCCACCGCGTGCAGCTCGGCGAGGTTCTCCACCCGCGAGGCATCTTGCGGATCTTCGCTCGCCCGCAACTCGGCGAGGTAGCCGGAGCGGTCGAGGGCGGCATCCAGCACCTCGGCGGGGCTGGCTCCCGCGGCGGCCATCTCCCGCAGTCCGCTGAGCAGCTGCGCGAAGCCGCGCACTTGGCCGCGGGCCCGGCTCGCCAGCCCCAGCACCTCCGGGGCCGCGCCCGTGTCGTCGGCGGCGTGATCGATCGCCGCGCCGAAGGAGACGCCTTCGCGTTCGGCGTGCGCCGCAAGCATCGCTTCGCTGCGTTGGCCGAGCCCCCGCTTCGGCACGTTGAGAATGCGTCGGATGTTCACCGCGTCGTCCGGGTTGGCCACGGCCCGCAGGTAGGCCAGGGCGTCCTTGATCTCGCGGCGCTCGTAGAACCTCGTGCCCCCGACCACCCGGTAGGGGATGCCGACCCGGATGAGCACCTCTTCCAGTGCTCGCGATTGCGCGTTGGTGCGGTAGAAGATCGCGACATCCCCGGGGCGCACGCCGGCGTCGTCGCCGAGCCGGTCGATCTCCTCGGTGATGAAGCGCGCCTCGTCGTGCTCCGAGTCGGCGACGTACCCGACGACCGGTTCGCCATCCCCCGAACTCGTCCAGAGATTCTTCGCTCGCCGTCCAGGATTTCGCGAGATGACCGCGTTGGCGGCCGACAGGATCGTCTGGGTCGAGCGATAGTTCTGTTCGAGCAGGATCGTGCGCGCCGCGGGATAGTCGGCCTCGAACTCCAGGATGTTGCGGATGGAGGCGCCCCGAAACGCATAGATCGATTGATCCGAGTCACCGACGACCGTGAGCCCCCCGGGCCCGGGCCCCTCACCGGATTCCTCGGCGCCGCCCACGAGCTCGCGCACGAGCACGTACTGTGCGTGGTTCGTGTCCTGGTACTCATCGACGAGGACGTGGCGGAATCGCCGGCGGTAGTGCTCCGCGACGTGCGGAAACGCCTGCAACAGGTTGACCGTCGTCATGATGAGGTCGTCGAAATCCATGGCGTGGGCCTGGCGCAACCGGTTGTTGTACTCCCGGTAGGCCTGGGCCACGACGCCGTCGAACGAGTTCTCGCCGCCACTGATGCCCGCGGCGAAGTCCTCCGGATCGACCAACTCGTTCTTGAGGTCGGACACGCGCCGGGAGATGACCTTCGGCGGGAACCGCTTGGGATCGAGATCCAACTCGCGCAGCACCAGCGTCAT
>DATGSB010000055.1:0-2027 GCA_035303045.1 Actinomycetaceae bacterium
GTGCCCGCGAGCGAACGCGGGGCTGCGTAGGCTGGCTGCGCGGATTCAGCACGCAGCCCCGCACGGTCCGCTCACTGCCCGGCGCAATCCGCTCACTACCCCGCGCTGCCCCGCGCCCGACCTCACTGCCCAGCGCCAGACCTCACTGTGCAGCGGACTCCTCGTCGCGGACGTCGAGTTCCGGGATCATCGGCACGCGCTGACCGCGGGCGCCGGCGACTTCGGCGGCACGATCGTAACCGGCGTCGACGTGGCGGATGACGCCCATGCCCGGGTCGTTGGTGAGCAGGCGGGCGAGCTTCTGCGCGGCGAGGTCGGTGCCGTCGGCCACGGAGACCTGACCGGCGTGGATGGAGCGGCCGATGCCGACGCCGCCGCCATGGTGGAGGGACACCCAAGTGGCACCCGATGAGGTGTTGACCAGGGCGTTGAGCAGCGGCCAGTCGGCCACGGCGTCCGTGCCGTCGAGCATGGACTCGGTCTCACGGTAAGGGCTGGCGACCGAACCGGAGTCGAGGTGGTCGCGGCCGATGACGATCGGGGCCGAGATCTTGCCCTCGGCGACGAGGCGGTTGAACAGCAGACCCGCCTGGTGGCGTTCCTTGTAGCCGAGCCAGCAGATACGGGCCGGCAGCCCCTCGAACTCGACGTACTCCTTGGCCGCGTCGAGCCAGGTGTGCAGGTGCTCGTTGTCGGGGAAGAGCTCCTTGAGCGCAGCATCGGTGACCTCGATGTCCTTGGGATCTCCGGACAGCGCCACCCAGCGGAACGGTCCGAGGCCTTCGCAGAAGAGGGGGCGGATGTAGGCGGGGACGAAGCCGGGGAATTCGAAGGCGCGGTCATAGCCGGCCTTGCGGGCCTCGTCGCGGATCGAGTTGCCGTAGTCGAAGACCTCGGCGCCGCGGTCCTGGAACTCGACCATGGCGCGTACGTGCTTGGCCATGGACTCCTCGGCACGGAGCGTGAACTTCTCCGCGTCCTGCTCGGCCTCGTCCTGCCAGTCATCGACACTGACGCCGAGGGGCAGGTAGGACAGCGGGTCATGAGCGGAGGTCTGGTCGGTGACGATGTCGACCTCGGCGGCTTCGGGTCGGTCGAGGATCATGGGCAGGATCTCGGCGGCATTGCCGACCAGCCCCACGGACAGGGCCCGCTTGTTCCTCTTGGCCTCGATGACCTTGGCCAGAGCTGTGTCGAGATCGGTCTCGACCTCGTCGAGGTAGCGCTTGCCCTGGCGGCGGTCGAGGCGGGATCTGTCGACGTCGATGATGAGGCAGGCGCCGCCGTTGAGGGTCACCGACAGGGGCTGGGCACCGCCCATGCCGCCGCAGCCGGCGGTGATGGTCAGCGTGCCGGCCAGGGTGCCGTCGAAGCGTTTGCGGGCGATGGCGCCGAAGGTCTCGTAGGTGCCCTGGAGGATGCCCTGCGTGGCGATGTAGATCCAGGACCCGGCGGTCATCTGGCCGTACATCATCAGCCCTTCGGCCTCGAGCTCGCGGAAGTGCTCCCAGTTCGCCCAGTCACCGACGAGGTTGGAGTTGGCGATGAGCACGCGCGGGGCCCACTCGTGGGTGCGCATGACTCCGACGGGTTTGCCGGACTGGATGAGCAGGGTCTCGTCGTCCTCGAGGTCGTCGAGGGTGGCCACGATCGCGTCGTAGGCCTCCCAGGACCGGGCGGCGCGGCCGGTGCCGCCGTAGACGACGAGGTCTTCGGGGCGCTCGGCGACCTCGGGGTCGAGGTTGTTCATGAGCATCCGCTTGGGCGCTTCGGTCTGCCAGGACTTCGCGGTGATCTCGGTCCCGCGATCGGCGCGGATGACCCGGCTCGGGTCGTGTTGAGTGAACGACGGCTTGGTGGTCATAGGGTTCTCCTTGTCACTGTGTCCGACGAGGCGGATCTGAGGTCCCGCTGCGCCGTTGCGCCGAGGGATGGGCGCCTCCGCGCTGTCTGCTCTGACTACACCATCCATTCTGTCTGCTGACAGGGAATCCGAAAGTGGCTGGAACCAAGTTCTGTCCGAAATT
>DATGSB010000056.1:0-2761 GCA_035303045.1 Actinomycetaceae bacterium
CCGGCGTGCTCCGGCTCGCTCAGCAGGGCGTACCTGCTCGCCACGACCTGGCTGGAGGAGGTGAAGTCGCGCTTGCCACCGGTGAAGGCGTAGGAGACGAGCCCGAAGGAGATCCCGAAGGCTGCGCCGATGAGGATCGCCGGGATGAGGGGCTGCAAGAAGTTCTCGGAGAACAGCCCGAAGATGAGGCCCACGAAGAGCCCGAACCAAGCGCCGGACATGGCGCCGGCGAGCGCGACTCTCGGGTAGCTCAGCCGCCCGGTGATCCGTTCGACCATGCGCAGGTCGGTTCCCACAATGACCGTGTGCTGCACGGGGAACTGCTTGTCCGACAGGGCGTCGACGGCGCGCTGCGCCTCCAGGTAGGTGTTGAAGCTGGCGACCTCGATGCCGCTGGGCAACGTCGGCGTCGGCGGCAGATTGCTACCTCGATTAATCGTCATGGCGCGATTGTCTCCCGATGACGCGGCTCCTCGCCAGAGTTCCACCGACGACCGCCCGCCCGCGGCGTTCTACAGTGTGCCAATGAGTCCACCGACGGCCAGGGCCACCGAGGGGCCCGTCTTTGTCGCCCGCCTCGCCGGCACGGGCGTGTTCGACCCGGTCGGCGACCCCGTGGGGCGGGTCGCCGACGTCGTCATTCTGCTGCGCGCCAAGGCCGCGCCCCGCGCGGTGGGCCTCGTGGTGGAGGTCACGCGCAAACGTCGCGTGTTCGTGCCACTGAGCAGAGTCACGAGCATCAAACCCGGGGCCGTCATCAGCACCGGCCTGGTGAATTTGCGCCGCTTCCGGCGGCGGCCCAGCGAAACTCTCGCCTTCGGCGAACTCCTCGACCGCACGGTGCGCCTCGCCCCCGACGGCGAGCTCGTCGTCATCGAGGATGTCGCCATCGAACAGCAACGCAGCCGCGACTGGCTCGTCACCCAGCTCTTCGTCCACACCCAGGTGGGCCGTGGCCTGCGGCGCCGGCGCCACAACCAGCGCGTCGTGCCCATCACCGACGTGCGCAACCTCGCCGACCTCGACGGCAACCAACCCGCCACGGCGCTGCTGAGCAGCATCGAGGGGCTTCGCCCGGCCGATGTTGCCGAGGTGCTGCAGGAACTGCCACCCCAGCGGCGCCTGGCCGTCGCCACCCAGTTGCGCGACGACCGCCTCGCCGACGTGCTCGAAGAGCTGGGCGAGGAGGCCCGCGTCGCCATCATCCGGGGGCTGGGGGCCCAACGAGCGGCGGACGTGTTGGACCTCATGCAACCCGACGACGCCGCCGACCTGCTCAACCAGTTGCCCGAGGGTGCCGCCAGCGCACTGCTGGAACTCATGGAACCCGAGGAAGCCCAGGATGTGCGCCGACTCATCCTCTATGACGAGCACTCCGCCGGTGGGCTCATGACGACGGAGGCGGTCATCCTGCCGCCGGAAGCGACCGTGGCCGCCGCCCTGGCCGCTGCGCGGCGCTCCGACCTGCCGCCCGCGTTGGCGACGATTTTCTTCGTCGTGCGGCCGCCTTCGGAGACGCCCACGGGCCGGCTGCTGGGCGTTGTCCACCTGCAGCGGGCACTGGCCGAACCGCCCCACCGGCCCCTGGGGGAGCTTCTCGACCCGGACATCGAGACGGTGACGCCGGACGACGAGATCGGCACGCTCACCCGCGTGCTGGCGACCTACAACCTCACGGCCCTGCCGGTGCTCGACGAGGAGGATCGGTTGCTGGGCGTCGTCAGCGTCGACGACGTGCTCGACCACCTCCTCCCCCAGGACTGGCGGGAAGCCGACGAGGAGGAGACCGATACCGCGATGACGAGGAGTGCGCATGGCTGACCGGCTCGATACCCCCCTGCCCCGTCGTCGACGTTCCCTGCGGCCACGGGTGGACTCGGAGCTTGTCGGCAGCGTCGCCGAGGGCATCGCGAGGTTCACCGGTACCCCGCGGTTTCTCATCTACCTCACGGCGTTCTGCGTCACGTGGCTCGTGTGGAACTCGGTCGGCCCCGAGGCGTGGCGCTTCGACTCGGCGGCCCTCGGCTTCACCGCCCTCACCCTCATGCTGTCCCTGCAGGCGTCCTACGCTGCACCTCTCATCCTGCTGGCGCAGAACCGGCAGGACGACCGCGATCGGGTGACCGCGGAGCAGGATCGACGTCGGGCGGAACGCAACCTCGCCGACACGGAGTACCTCGCCCGGGAGCTCGCCGCACTGCGACTGGCGCTGGGCGACGTAGCCACGCGCGACTTCGTGCGCTCCGAGATCCGCGGCCTGCTCGCGGAGATTCAGGCCGGCGCCGAGGATCATCGCGGCCAGCGGCCAGGCTAGGAAGACGCGCGGTGCGTGCCTACTATGGGTGTATGACTGCCCCCTCGATTGAGGCCATCCGCGCGGAACTCGACAAGGTTATGGACCCCGAGATCCGCCGACCCATCACCGAGCTGAACATGCTTCGATCGGTCGACGTCCAAGACGGCGGACACGTCGTCGTGGGAATCGACCTCACCACCGCCGGCTGTCCGCTGAAGACGACCATCACCAACGACGTCACCGAGGCCACCCAGCGCGTGGCCGGGGTCACCAGCGTGCACGTCGACATGGGGGTCATGACCGAAGAGCAGCGCAAGCAGCTGCGCTCCCAGCTGCGAGGCGGCATGGCGGAACCGACCATCCCGTTCGCCGAGCCGGGCAATCTCACGCGCATCTACGCGGTGACCTCCGGCAAGGGCGGGGTGGGAAAGTCGAGCGTGACGGCCAATCTCGCTGCGGCGATGG
>DATGSB010000057.1:0-7354 GCA_035303045.1 Actinomycetaceae bacterium
CGCAGCGCCATCCCGAAGCCCCACGTGCCGAGCCACACGACCACTCCGCTGGGCCACAGCGCCAGGCTCGTCGTCGGGTAGAGCAGCATGAGCGCGCGGGCCGCGACGAAGGGCAGCGAGGCCCAGGCCACCGAGCCGAGGCTGAGGGATTCGGCGTGGCTGAGCAGGCCCACGGCGATGAAGGCGACGACGCAGACGACATCGATGAGGGCGACGCCCCACAGCGGCAGGCCACGGCGCTGTCTGCTCACAGGTCGACCCCGGCGTGGGCGAGCCCGCGGCGCAGCAGGGTTGCGTGGCCGTCGACGAGCTGGTCGATGACCTCGGGAGCCTGCGCGGCCGCCGGGGTGAACCACGTGAAGTCCAGCGCGTCCTGCTGGGGCTGGCAGTCGCCCTCCACCTCGACGACGTAGGCGAGGGAGACGGCGTGCTGGCGCGGATCGTAGGCCGCGCCGCTACCCGGGGTGGGGAAGTATTCACCGATGGTGAAGGGTTGCGGGGAGGTGGGTAGCTTCGGCAGGCACAACGGGCCGAGGTCCTTCTCCAGGTGGCGCAGCATCGCCTGGCGGATCGACTCGTGGTAGAGCACGCGGCCGGAGACGAGTGCACGGCTGAGGTTGTCCTGCGCCATGCGCAGCAGGAGCCCGACCTGGGTGACGGTGCCCGATTCGTCGGTGCGCACCGGCAGGAGATCGACATAGAGCATCGGTACCTGGCGGCGAACCCGATCGAGATCCTCCGGCGGCAACCACGGCGTGATGTCGTCTGCGGCTATCCCGCTCATCGCTGTCCCTTCGACGTCGATCTGTGCGCGAGGTGGGACTCGAACCCACACGTCCTGAGGACACCAGAACCTAAATCTGGCGCGGCTGCCAATTACGCCACTCGCGCGACGGCCCGCCCGGGCGAGCCTCATCTAGGGTAGTCGATCGGCGAGTCTCGCCGGTGCTGGCACCGCGGGCGGCGCGAGTCCGATCAGTCCAAGCCGAGCTTCTTCCGCAGCCGCGACACGTGCCCGGTGGCCTTGACGTTGTACTGGGCCAGGGTCACCTCGCCCGATGGGGCGACGACGACGGTAGAGCGGATCAGCCCCACGTAGGTGCGGCCGTAGTTCTTCTTCTCGCCCCATGCGCCCCAGGCCTCGGCCATGCTGTGGTCCTCGTCGGAGGCGAGCGGGAAGGGCAGCGATTCCGCGTCGGCAAACGCCTCGAGCTTGCCGACCGGATCGGGGGAGACGCCGAGGACGGCGTAGCCCGCGCCCTGCAGGCTGGCAAGGTTGTCGCGGAAATCGCACGCCTGGGTCGTGCAGCCGGGTGTGGCGGCCTTCGGGTAGAAGTAGACGATGAGGCCTTCAGTGGTCTGCGCCCGCAGTTCTGCCGTCGAGACGGTGCCACCGCCCGCGGCTGGCAGGGTGAAATCAGGTGCCGGTTCGCCGACGTTCAGCTGTGCCACGCATGCTCCAAGGTCGAGAGGAATGTCTCTCTCAGCATCCCAGATGCTCCCCGGCCCGAGCCAACGGCAATTGGCACCCGGCTTTCCCGCGCGGAGCTGGGGAAACGGCTATCGTTCGAGGGGGCCTTGGTTGCTGGGTGTCTGGCAGCGGGCCCCCGCCACGTTCGCATCCTGTTAGACGAGGGAGACCACCCACATGGCCAAGACGATCATCACGGGCGTCGATGGCAGCGACGAAGCCACGCGCGCTGCCCACAAAGCTGCCGAGCTGGCCCAGGCCTTGGGCGCGGAACTGCACGTCATTTCCGCCTTCGGCAAGTTCGAGATGGACACCATCTCCACGGGTGGCGAGGAATTCGTCGTCAGCAGCATGGGTGAGGCCGAGAACCTCACGTGGCGGGTGGCTGCCGGGCTACGCCGCGAGTTCCCCGACTTGGAGATCAAGGCCGCGCCGGCGGAGGGGAAGCCGGCGGAGGCGCTCGTGGAGGTAGCGGAGCGCCTCGATGCCGACCTCATCGTCGTGGGCAACAAGCGGGTGCAGGGGCCGCTGCGCGTGCTGGGTAGCGTGGCCCGTGAGGTCGCCGCGCACGCGAACTGCGACGTCTACGTCGTGCACACCTACCAGCGGTAACAGCACCGCTCGATCGCTGCCAGCGCCCCCGGCCCTCACATACAGGCCGGGGGCGCCGGCGTTTCCAGGCCCCGGGGTGCTTTAGAACCCGTCGGCTTCCGGCGGTACTTCGTGGCCGTGTTCCTCGAGCCACTCGATGAGGCTGCGGCGCTCGGCTCGCGCCTTGTCGTTGAGGAGGGCGGGGTCGAAGTTCCAGTAGAAGTACTGCCACGGCGTGCCGCGGGAGTTGATGATCACGGGATCGCCGCCGGCCTCGAGCATGAGGAGGATCGCCCAGCCCTGATTGACCCGGGCGGCCGTGTGCAGCGGGCTATCGCCGTTGGCGTCGACGATATTGGGGTCGGCCCCCGCCGCTAACAGGATGCGCAGGGGATCCTCGTTCCTGTTGAGCACGGCGTCATCGAGTGGGGTGTCGCCTGAGACAGCGCCTTGAACGTTGGGGTCGCCGCCGTATTCCAACAGCGAGATGAGGTGTGCGGGTCGCGGGCTGAGAGCGGCCGTGTGCAGCGCGGTGTCCCCGTCCAGGCCGATCTGATTGGGATCAGCGCCGCCGTCGAGGAGGGCGAGAAGTGCGGCGTGGCTGTTGTTCCGCACCGCCCACTGCAGCATGGTCATGCCGCCGGCGCCCTGGACGTCGGTGAGCGTCCCGCCGGCGATGGTCGCCGCCACCTCCGCCGCGTCGTCCGCCATGACGGCGCGAGCGAGCTTCTGGCTTTCGGCATCAGGGAAGTAGTCGGCTACGCCCGGCGCGTCGGGGGGAGCCGGCGCCATGCAGGCCCCAACGATGAGGGCGAGGAGGAGGCCGAGAAGGCTCGCTCGTCGCGTGGCGGTTGGGGTCGGCTGGCGTGGCACGAGGGGCCCTCTCTACTGATGGAGGAACGGCACGTCTCGGCTCACCAGCAGGTCCGTGATGAGCGCGGGGTGTGTGGGTGTCGACAGGGTCAGGGTGACGACGGGGCCGTCGCTCGCGGCGTCCTCGAGGCCGAGCAATCGGGAAACGGGCGTGCCGGAGAGCAGCGTGCCTTCGCTCAGCACGCTTTCGAAGGCGGGCAGCGCCGCAGTAGCGTCGTCCGCCGAAGGGAAGTGGTAAGCCACCGTGATGGTGCCCGCGTCGTCCGCGGCGGACCAGCCGATGCCCACGGTCTCGAACGGCCCAGCCGGGAGCAGCGATTGAAGCTGTGACGTGTCACCGGGCACGGGCAGCTCGCTGAGGCTCAGGGTGGCCCCGGTGACGAGCATCGCCGAGACGACGTTGGCGTCGTCCAAGGCCGCGGCGACGGCCGTGAGTTCGGCGTGATCGGCATACGTGTCCATCGCCCCCGCCGCCCAGCGACCGATGACGACCGTGGCCGGGCCGGCCGCGATGCGGCCATCGCTCACCGCGAGCCGCAGGGGCACGCCGGTCGGACGTGCCACCGTCGCGCCGGCGATGTCCACTGCGTGGTCCTCGCCTTCACCCGCGCTGTGCACAGCGTTGCCGACGTCGATGAGGTGGGGGGCGAGGGAGGAGGCATCGAAGTCCCCGCCCACGACCGTGTAGGTGTGTGGCGGCGTCGCCTGTTCGACAAACCAGTCCACGTCGGCCAGCGACCACCCCAGTTCCTCGGCGAACTCGTCGTGATCCCCCAGGCGCGGCGCGTTGAACAGTCCCGCTAGCGGCACGAAAACCGGTGCGGGGTCACCGGCCGAGGACTGTCCGACCACGGGGGCGAGCCACTCGGCGACGCCGTCGGGGGCGGCAGGGCGGTCGAGGCCGGCGGCTTCGCTCGCGAGTTCCAAGTGGGCCGTCTGGATCGTCACAGCGCCTTGGGTGTCGGTCCGTGGCAAGTGCGCCAGTGCATTGGCGACGGAGTAGCCAGTGCCCGCCCCGGCAGCGTCGTCGTCGCTCGATGCGTCCGGCTCCGCTGAGCCGTCGGTGCCTGCCGGATCCGCCTGCTCGACGGTGTCCGTGGAGTCCCCCGCACCGGCGGTCTCCTCATCCGCTGGGGCCTCAGCGGCAGCACAAGCCGCGATGCTGGCGATGACGCCGACCGTGAGGAGGGCCGTGCCACGTGACAAACTCATCGATGGTCTCCCGAAGATCTATTGGCCCGCCCGAATGTGGGTGCCGACCGAGCGGTCTTACCGTACAGGCGTCGACGAAGCCGACGTGGCTTCTCAGCCGCGGAAAGTTCCGGTTTCGTATCGCGGATGAGAGGCGGTTGAGGGGTAGCTGAGAGTCTTCTCAGAATCGGGCTTCGCGCTCGCGCCGCGGCGCCGGCGGCGAGAACATTGGCACATGCGCACATCAACCGCCATGTCCGTGTCCGCCGCTGCAGCGCTCGCTCTCACCCTGGCCGCCTGCGGGGGCGACGATGCTGAGCAGCCTCCACAACCTCCCGCGGGTGACATTCAGAGTGAGGATGTGCCCGGAGCTACCACCGAGGCCCCGGCCGCGCCGTCTCCCGACGCTACCGATGCCTCCCCGTCGCCCGAGGCAAATGGCAGCACAACTGGCAGCAGCGGTGATGACGCCGCCGGCCCCAACGCGGGCGTCTTTGCCGCGATCGAGCTCGCGGAATCCGAGGCGGGGGGCACGGCCTTCGAGATCAATCGCGAAGACGACGAGGAGGAGGGCTGGGAGGTCTCCGTTGCCGTCGGTGACGACGAGGTCGACGTCCACCTCGACCCCGCCGGAACCGAGGTGCTTCGCACCGACCGGGACGACGACCTGGATGACGACGAGCGCGACGCGCTGGCGGCGGCCACCATCACCATGGCCGACGCGATTCGCATCGCGTTCGACGAAGTCGACGGCGCCCTTGACGATGTCGACCTCGACGACGAGAACGGCACGTTTGCCTGGGAGGTCAACTTCGAGGGCGACACCGAGGTGTACGTTGCCGTTACCGGAGAGGTTCTTCGCGTCGACCGGGACTAGCTGTCATCTTGGGCCGAGCCGCGCTGCTCCGGGCCTGAATGGTGCGCCATCTAGGACTCGAACCTAGAACCCACTGATTAAGAGTCAGTTGCTCTACCACTTGAGCTAATGGCGCTGGACCAGTCGATAAGGTACCACCGCTCGCCGCTGGGATAGTAGCCAGGACGGCGCTGGTGAGGATCATCACTTCCCCCGCGGGTGGCGCCCGGATCGCCGGGCGGCGGGAGATTCTGCGCGCCGCTTCGGTTAGGTTGTGGTCGTGTCTAAACCACTCGTGACGCTCGTGACCAGCTCAGCTTTCCCCGAACTCGACGAGGGCGAGAAGGGCCTGCCAGAGGCTCTCGAAGCTCGCGGGATCGATGTGGACCTCAAGCAATGGGACGACCCCAGCGTCAACTGGGCCGACGCGGGCGTATGCGTGCTGCGCTCCGTCCACAACTACGCCGCCGACCGCGCGAAGTTCCTTGAGTGGGCCCACACGGTGCCCCGGCTTCTCAACAACGCAAACATCATCGAGTGGAACACCGACAAGCACTACCTGCAGGAGCTCAACTCCCGCGGAATGCCGGTCATCGACACCGTGTGGCTCGAGCCCGAGCGTCGCCTGAGCAAGCACCAGGTGCACACCCGGTTCCCCGCGCACGGGGACTTCGTCGTCAAGCCAGCCGTATCCTCCGGGTCGCGCCAGGCGGGCCGCTACACCGCCAACGACGCGATCTCTCGAATGAACGCCATCCAGCACGCCTACGGCCTGCTCAAGCAGGAGCGCGCCGTCATGGTCCAGCGCTACGTAGATTCGGTGGACGTGCGGGGTGAAACCGCGCTCATCTACCTCAACGGCGTGTTGTCACACACGGTGGAGAAGCAGGCCATGCTCCGCGGGGAGGACGCCAGCCCCGGCAGCGTCGCCCCCGAGCGGGTGTTCGCCCGGGATGCCACGATCGAGGAGCTGCGCGTTGGGGAACGCGCCAGGGCCGCCATCCACGGCTACATCAAGGACCGGATGGGGCGCGACGCGCAGTTGCTGTTCTGCCGCATCGACATCGTCGAAGGAGAGGACGGCGCCCCCACGGTCATGGAGGTCTCCCTCACCGACGCGTCCCTGTATTGCGGCACGGTCCCCGGCGCCCTCGACAGCTTCGCCGACGCCATCGCCTCCCGCGTGTTCTGGTAGCGGGCGCGCCCGGATTCCCAGCTGGTTCTCGACCCGCTGCTACCCGGGCGCGTCCGAGGTGGCCGTGGCGGCGGGCTGCCGCGCCTCGCGCATGGCGAAGGTGACCGCGATGGCGATCGGCGGCAGCACGAGCAGCGCGGCGAATGCCACCGCCAGTGACGTGCGGTCGGCGAGGGCGCCCAACAGCGGGGTGAAGAATCCGCCGACCGTCATGGCAAGCCCCACCGTCACCCCGCTGGCCGTGCCGATGCGCTGGGGCAGGTAGTCCTGCCCCAGCATGACCATGACGCTGAAGGGCATGAGCAGGCCGATGCCCGTGACGGCGACGAAGAACAGCGCAAGCGGCCACACGGGGCTCAGCAAGATCCCGATGATCCCGGGCAGGGCGAGCACGAAGCCGGCGCGCAGGGAGAGCACCCGATTGGTGCGATCGGCGAACCAGCCGCCGAGGAAGGTGCCGAGGGCCCCGGCGAGCAGGAACGTCGTCAACGCCACCCCGCCGAGGGAGTCGGACGTGCCCAACTGCTCGATGAAGTACAGCGCGATGAACGAGGAGACGCCGAGGAACAGGATCGAGCGGATGACGACGACAACAATGAGCTTGGCGAAGGCACGCCAGTCGTCCTCGCCCACCGGCATCGCGCGCGGCCTGCGCGCCGTCGATGGGCCATCGAGCACCGTGGTGAGCCGGGCGAACAGCACGAGGGCCATGACGAGTGCCGGCAACAGCAGCAACGGGGCGCCGCGCACCCCAAAGGTGAGGAAGATCGGCGTCGCCACGAGGGAGCCGAGCGCGTAGCCGCCGTTGCCGCCGAGCGCGAAGAGGCTCATCGCTTTGTTGCTGGTGCCAGCGGCCTGACGGGCCGCCCTAGCGGCCTCAGGGTGGAAGGCGGCGATGCCTAGTCCTGAGACGGCGATCGCAATCCACGTGAGGGGATAGGAATCGGTGAGGCCCACGACCGCCACGCCGAGCGCGGCCACGAGCATGCCGCCGCCGATGAGCCACCGCCGGGGGCGTCGGTCGCCCAGCCAGCCGAATGCCGGCTGCACGATCGAGGACACCACGGTGGCCGCCAACGTCAGGCCCGCGACCGCCGCGTAGCTGTAGTGGCGCTCGGCCACGAGGAACGGCAGGAGGGCGGGCACCACGCCCTGGTACATGTCGTTGACGAGGTGG
>DATGSB010000058.1:0-5507 GCA_035303045.1 Actinomycetaceae bacterium
GTTGACGATCTCGCGGATCATCGGCACCGAGTGGCGGTGCTGGGTCAGGCCCATGGCCCAGGCGACGATCGTGCGATCGGAGCCGAGCATGAGCTCGCCCAGCTCACGGATCTGGGACTGCGCGAGGCCGGTGGCGGTTTCGATGTCAGCCCACGAGGTGGCGCGCAGCTGGGCGAGGTAGTCCTCGATGCCGACGGTGTGGGCGTTGATGAACTCGTGATCGAACACCGTGGGCAGGCCCGCGGTGTTGCGCCCGGCCTCCTCCGCCTCCAGCAGCACCTTGCCCAGGCCGATGAAGAGCGCGAGATCCCCGCCGAGGCGGATCTGCAGGTAGTGGTCGGCCATCGTGGTGCCCCGCCCGAGGATGCCGCGGGCGGTCTGCGGGTTGCGGTAGTGGGTGAGGCCGGCCTCGGGGAGCGGGTTGATCGAGACGACGACGGCGCCCTGCTCCTTGGCCTTCTCCAGCGCGGTGAGCATGCGCGGGTGGTTCGTGCCCGGGTTTTGCCCGGCAATGAGGATGAGCTTCGCCTGGTGCAGGTCCTCCAGGGTGACCGACCCCTTGCCGATGCCGATGGTCTGGCTCAGCGCCTCGCCCGAGGATTCGTGGCACATGTTGGAGCAGTCGGGCAGGTTGTTCGTGCCGTAGCCGCGCACCATGAGCTGGTAGAGGAAGGCGGCTTCGTTCGACGCGCGCCCCGAGGTGTAGAACGCCGCCTCGTTCGGGTCGTCCAGCGAGCGCAGTTGCGCGGCGATGCGCTCGAAGGCCTGCTTCCACGAGATCGGCACGTAGTGCTGGGCACCGGGTTCCTTGATCATCGGCTCGGCGATGCGGCCCTGGCGGTTGAGCCAGTAGTCGTCCGCCGCAGCGAGCTCGTCGATCGTGTACTTGGCGAAGAACTCCCGGGTGACCCGCTTGCGGGTGGCCTCCGAGGCCAGCGCCTTGGCGCCGTTCTCGCAGAACTCCGCGCGGCTGCGCTCGCCGGTGGCCGGGTCGGGCCACGCGCAGCTCATGCAGTCGAAGCCGTCGGCCTGATTGAGCTTGAGGAGGCCCTTGGTGCCGCGGATGGGGCCCATCTCCCGCAGCACGTGGCGCATGGCATGGGTGACCCCTGCGATGCCGACCGACGTACGCTTCCGATCGCGGACTTTCAGTCCGCGCTCATCGATACCTTTCGTACCATTGCCATGCATGCGCTCATGCTAGCCCGCGACCCGGGGGACGGAGGCCAGCCATGGCACGGATGACCAAGCGCCGGCGGGTGAGCCGGCGCTATGCCGCGGGCCCCGCCAGGGAGCGGGTTGACGTGCTTGCCGGCGAGGAGCCGTTGGAGATCCGCATCCATGGTGAGTCGCTCGCTGTGATGATGCGCACGCCGGGGGACGACTTCGATCTCGTCGCCGGGCTCCTGCTCGCCGAGGGGATCATCACCCGCCATTCCCAGATCGCGGCGATGGACTACCGCAGCGCCATCGGCGCGGACGGCCAGCGGGATTACAACGTCGTGGACGTCGCGCTCACCGACGGCGCCCTGCCGCCCGCCGAGAGCACCCACCGCCACATCTACACCTCCAGCAGCTGCGGCATCTGCGGCACGTCCTCACTCGAGGGAGTGCGCAAGGAGCCCGCATTCGACGTCGTCGCCGACGATGCGGCCACCCCGCTGGACCACCTGCTCGAGCTGCCCGACCGGCTGCGCGCCGACCAGAGCCTGTTCGGCCGCACCGGCGGGGCACACGCCGCGGGCCTGTTCATCCCCACCGGCGCAGGCAGGCGCCCGGAGCTCGTGTGCCTGCGCGAGGACGTCGGGCGCCACAACGCCGTCGACAAGGTCGTGGGCTGGGCGCTGCGCAGCGAGCTGCTGCCGCCTCGCGGGGCGGTGCTGCAGGTGTCGGGCCGCGCGTCGTTCGAGCTCGTGCAGAAGGCCGCGATGGCGGGCATCCCCACGCTGTCGGCCGTGTCCGCCCCCTCGGCGTTGGCCGTCGAACTGGGTGACGAGCTGGGGCTGACGGTCATCGGCTTCAACCGCGGTCAGCACCTCAACATCTACTGCCACCCCCACCGGGTGGCCGAGGGTTCCTAGGCGATCTGGGTCAGCTCGCCGGTGTCCACGTCGTAGATGAATCCGCCCACCGCGACGTAGTCGGGAATGAGCGGGTGGGAGCGGGCCTTGGCGACCTCGGCGCGCACCGCCCGTTGCTGGTCGTCGATGACCCCCAGCGACATCCAGGTCGCGTCCACCCCGCTGCGGCGGGTGATCGCCTCGTGCAGCTCCGCCTCGCTGCGCTGCGCCATCGCGCACCTGGTGTGGTGGACGACGAGGATCCGGTTGACGTTGAGCAGGTTGACGCCGATGACGAGCGCGACGAGCGCCTGGTCGGTCACCCGCCCGCCGGGGTTGCGCAGGATTTTCGCGTCGCCTGGCTCGATGCCGATCATTCCCAGCGGATCGATGCGGGAATCCATGCACGTCACCATCGCCACGCCCGCCCGGGCGATGCCGTCGAAGCCGGCGAGGGAGAAGGACGCGGCGTAGTCGCGGTTGGCGTCGAGCAGGTCGGCGAAGGCGCCCCGGGGATCTGTCACGGTGTGAGGTTACCGCCGCGCACCGCGCGAGGCTCATCGCCCAGCGCGTGGGTCGCCCGGGCATAGCCGAGGCCGAGGAGCACGTAGACGGCGGCGAGGCCTCCGAACACCGGGCGGGACCAGCCGACATCGGGCAGCGCCAGCGCCGCGAGGGCGGCGGCGCCGACGAAGGCGGCGTTGTAGGCGACGTCGTACAGCGAGAACGCTCGGCCGCGGTAGTCGTCGTGGGTGTCGCGGTGCACGATCGTGTCGACCGCGATCTTCGCCCCCTGCACGCTCAGCCCCAGCAGCACGGCGGAGACCGCGACGATCACCCAGCGGGGGGTGGGGAGCAGGAGGAGCTGGCTCAGCGCGCCGATGCCGAGGCAGACGACGACCCACCGGGATGGGCGCATGCGCTCGTGGGCGAGCGGGGTGAGGACGATCGCGGCGCCGTTGCCGACGAACGACAGGCCGGCCAGCGTCGCGAACGTCGCCAGCCCCTGGCTGGTGTTGGCCGGATCGGACAACAGGTTGCGCGACATGAGGATGAGGGCGATGAAATTCGCGCCGTACAGGAAGCGGTGCACCGACATGGCGCCCAGGGCCAGCGCGGGCGTGCCGCGGCGCACCAAGTAGCGCGCGCCGTCGACGAGCTTGCCCACCGTGGCGGCGAGCTGGCGCGACATCGGCACGGCCTGCGCGTCGGTGCTGGGGCCGAGCTGATCGCGGCCCAAGCGCAGCGCGAGCAGGGAGGCGCAGCCGAAGAAGAGCATCGCGACGCCGAGAGCGCCCCAGTCGACGGCTCCGGCCAGCAGCCCGATGACGGCCCCGACCACCGCGGCGACCGCCCCGAGCGTCGGGGTCAGGGTGTTGGCGATGAGCAACTGCTCGCGGGGCACGACCCGCGGCAGGGCCGCCGACAACGCGGCGAGCAGGAAGCGGTTGATGCCCAGGGTGAGAAGGGCAAGAACGTAGACGGCGAGGCTCACGCCCGAGGTGGTCATGAGGATCGCCAGGGCCAGGGTGAGGGGCACGCGCAACGCGTTGCCGATGAGGAGCACCTGGCGCCGCTGCCACCGGTCCAGGAGGGGGCCCGCGAACGGGCCCACCACCGTGAACGGCAGCAACAGCACCGCGAAGGCGCTGGCGACCCCCGTGGCGGTCGCCATGTTCTGGGGTGAGAAGAAGAACAGCGTCGCCAGCCCGATCTGAAACATGCCGTCCCCGCACTGCGACACCAGCCGGATGGTGAACAGTTTGCGGAAATCGGCGTGGACGGCGAGGTCGCGCAGGTCGCGCAGGACACCCATCATCGGAGCATCCCTCCCGGACCGCGGCTGGGCACCGCAGCAGGCTACCTGGGATACCGTCGACCCGTGCGAACGGTACTCAGCCAGGCGTTCCGCGGGGTCCTCATGGGTTCCGCCGACATGGTGCCGGGAGTATCGGGCGGCACCGTCGCCCTCGTGCTGGGCATCTACGAGCGCCTCGTCGCCACCATCCACACCGGCGCCCAGGCCTTGGGCAACCTCGCCCGGGGGCGCCCCCGAGCGGCGTGGCAGCGGCTCACCGAGATCCCGTGGGGCTGGCTCCTGGGCCTGGTGGGCGGCATCGCCGTGGCGATCTTCTCGCTGTCGAACCTCGTCACCCGGCTCCTGGAGAGCCACCCGCAGGCGCTCGCCGGCCTGTTCTTCGGGCTCATCGCGGGAGCCGTCGTCGTCGCGTGGCGCCTGCTCCGCCGCCCCGACCCGCGCAAGCTGCTACTCGCGGCCCTCGGGGCCGTGGTCGCGTTCGTCGGGCTGGGGCTGGGCGCCTCCTCGCAGGACGCGATGAGCGGCCCGCAGCCGGCGTTGTGGCTCTTCTTCCTCTCCGGCGCCATCGCCATCTGCGCGATGATCCTGCCGGGCATCTCCGGGTCGTTCATCCTCGTCATGGTCGGGATGTATGCCCACGTGCTCGCCGCCGTCAACGACCGCGAGATCGTCCTCATCGCCGTCTTCGTTGCGGGCTGCATCGCCGGGCTCGCGGCCTTCTCGACCCTGCTGACGTGGCTGTTGGCCCACCATCACGACGTCGTGCTCGCCCTCCTCATCGGCGTCATGGTCGGCTCGTTGCGGGTGCTGTGGCCGTGGCCGGATGGGCTCGACTCCACCGACCTTGGCGCGCCGGGCTCGCCCCTGTGGGCGCCCATCGGGCTCGCCGTCACCGGGTTCGTCGTCGTGGTCGTCATCGACCTACTCGCCCGCGACCTCAGCGCGCGCCGCAACGAGGCACGGACCGCCCCGTAGCGCCCGCCGCACCGGGAGGCAGCGGCAGATCACCGCCGCCTCCCCGTGTGCGTCCAGCGGCCCGGTGTCAGCGCGTGATGTCGCCGCGGATGAAGCCCTCCACCGAGGCGTGAGCGACGTCGTCGGGGCGCTGCTCCGGCGGGGACTTCATGAAGTAGCTCGAGGCCGACAGCAGCGGGCCGCCGACGCCGCGGTCCAGCGCGATCTTCGCGGCACGGATCGCGTCGATGATGATCCCTGCGGAGTTCGGGCCGTCCCACACCTCGAGCTTGTACTCCAGGTTGAGCGGAACCTCACCGAAGGCGCGGCCCTCGAGGCGCACGTAGGCCCACTTGCGGTCGTCGAGCCACTGCACGTAGTCGCTGGGGCCGATGTGCACGTTGCGTTCGCCGAGGTCGTGCGAGACGTTCGAGGTCACCGCCTGAGTCTTGGAGATCTTCTTCGACTCCAGCCGGTTGCGTTCCAACATGTTCTTGAAGTCCATGTTGCCGCCGATGTTGAGCTGGTAGGTGCGGTCGAGGATGACGCCGCGGTCCTCGAAGAGCTTGGCCAGCACCCGGTGGGTGATCGTGGCGCCGACCTGGGACTTGATGTCATCGCCCACGATCGGCACACCGGCGTCGGTGAACTTGTCCGCCCACTCCTTCGTTCCG
>DATGSB010000059.1:0-3555 GCA_035303045.1 Actinomycetaceae bacterium
GGCCAGTCCGGGCGATGGCGGAACAGGTAGTCGATGGCGACGGCGAGGTAGTGGTTGGGGTTCATCAGGCCCCGCTCGGGCAGCACGATGCCGTGGCGGTCGGCGTCGGCGTCGTTGCCGGTGGCCACGTCGTAGGGCGCGGCGGGTTCGCCCTGCATCGTGCGCAGCAGCGAGGCCATCGCCGAGGGGGAGGAGCAGTCCATGCGGATCTTGCCGTCCCAGTCCAGCGTCATGAACGACCACTGCGGGTCGACGGTGGGGTTGACGACGGTGAGGTCGAGCCCGTAGCGCTCGCCGATGGCCCCCCAGTAGTGGACCGCGGCCCCGCCGAGGGGGTCGGCGCCGATGCGCACGCCGCTGCCCGCGATGGCGTCGAGGTCGAGCACGCTGGCGAGGTCGTCGACGTAGGCCGCCAGGAAGTCGTGGCGCCGGGTGGTCGGGGCGTCGAGGCCCTTCTTTGCGTTCAGGCGCGGCACCGTGGCGATGCCGCGACGCAGGATGTCGTTGGCGCGCTCGGCGATCCAGGCGGTGACGTCGGAGTCGGCCGGGCCGCCGTGGGGCGGGTTGTACTTGAACCCGCCGTCCTGGGGCGGATTGTGCGACGGGGTGATGACGATGCCGTCGGCCCGGTCCGGCCCGCGCGTGCGCACCCCGTCGCCGGTGGTGGCGCCGTTGGCCAGCAGGATGCTGTGGCTCAGCGCCGGGGTGGGGGTGAACGAGTCACGGGCGTCGATGCGCAGCTCGACCTCGGCGGCGGCGAGCACCTCGATCGCGGTGCGCCACGCGGGTTCGGACAGCGCGTGGGTGTCGCGCCCGAGGAACAGCGGCCCGGTGATGCCGTGCTCGCGGCGGTAGTCGACGATCGCCGCGGTGATGGCCACGATGTGCGCCTCGTTGAACGAGCCGTCGAAGCTGCTGCCCCGGTGCCCCGAGGTGCCAAACGACACCCGCTGCTCGGGATCGTCGGGGTCGGGAGTGACGTCGTAGTAGGCCGCGATGAGGGCGTCGACGTCGACGAGATCCTCGGGCAGTGCGGGGGTTCCGGCTCGCTCATGCATGCCTTCGATCCTGCCACCAAGCGAGGCGTCGCGGCGGGTGGAGCCCGGCTGGCTTGAGATGGGCTGGCGCCTCTGGCGGACTCCCTCTGGCTGACTCCTGGGATCCAGTTGAAACGTGCGACTCATCCCTGGCTGACTCATAGGATCCAGCCACCCCGTGCTGCTAACTCCTGGGAGTCCGTCGTTACTCACGGTTTTCAGAGTGCGTGGACGACGGAAACGTAGGAGTAACGCGCGCCGCAGCGGCCGAAGACGTCGCCCGCTCACCCTTTTCCGTCGTCCACGCCCGTTCTCCCATCCCGCGCCGACGGCGCTGCACCTCACACGCTCACCCCGACTCGTGGATCGCCACCCGTTGATCGCCGGGATTCCTACCCCAGTAGATTGCGCTGATGAAGGCCGACAAGCTCAGCGTGTCATTCGAGGCCGAGCTCGGCGGGGCCGTGAGGGCGGCAGCGAAGGAGCGTGGTGCGGGCCTGTCGCAGTGGCTGGCCGATGCAGCAGCAACGAAGCTCCGAAACGAGGCGTTGGATGAGTTCCTCAGCAACTGGGAGGCTGAGAACGGACCCCTCACCGACGAGGAGTTGACGGCGGCCGCGGCTGAGTTGGGCTTGCCACACCCGGCGAGCCTGACGCATGAGCGCGGTGGTCCTTGACGCCCGGGCGCTCGTCGCGGCCGCTGGGCGATCCATCCGCGTCGTGCCCTGCTGACAGGCGTGGACGTAGTCCGTCCCGTGACGCCCGGCCCCTATACGACGGACTCCCAGGAGCCAGCGGGCGTGGCGGTGTGAAGAGGGCGATTTCAGCGGCGACAGTCCACGCCCCGGGGCCGAGCGGCGACGGAAAAGGATGAGTGAACAGGCGTGGACGACGGAAAAGGGTGAGCGGGCGGTCTCGGCCGGCGTCATCGCGCGCTTAGCTCCTACTTTCCCGTCGGATCCGCACTCTGAAAACGGTGAGTTACGACGGACTCCCAGGAGCTAGCGGCACTGGGTGGCTGGATCCCATGAGTCAGGGCGGGTGGGGCGCGAGCGCGACGGACGGCGGGAAAAGCGGCGCGGGCGGATGAGTAAGGTCGAAGGAGTGGCCGAGGCCGACCGAATCGATGAAGTAGGAGCTATGTCGCAGGAGAACCCGAACCCAGCACACAACCCGTATCCGCCGCAGCAGCCCGGAGGCACCCAGCAGCCCGGAGGCGCCCCGCAGTACGGCTCTGGCACACCCCAGTACGGCGGTGGCTCGCAGCCCTACGGCGGGATGCCGCAATACGGCGGAGCGCCCGGCGCCGAGGGGTACTCGACCGACGCGATGGCGGGGGAGCGCGCATCGCAGCTGTCGATCGTCTTCGGGATCATCGGACTGTTCTTCTTCGGACTGCTCTTCGGTGCGCTGGCCATCTGGCAGGCGTCGAAGGCCGAAGGCTTGGGCAAGCCGGCGACGGCGGGGAAGGTGCTCGGCTGGATCAGCCTCTTGTGGGGCATCGCCCAGATCGTGCTCATCGTTCTCGCGCTCGGTGGCCTCTTCGCCATCGGCATGGCCGCCTAACGCTCGCCCGCGCCCGCCTCACGCCCGCCACAGGTCTAGCATCCGCGCGCCGACCGCGGTTACGGTGCAGCCATGTCTCTTTACAACCCGGCGGGCGACTTCGACTCCAGCGGCGACGTCACCGCCGACGACATCAGGGCCAGCCTCGCGGGCGAGCCTCAAGAGAACCTCACCGCCGACTGGGTGGTGCTCGACGTGCGGGAGCAGGTGGAGTGGGACCACGGGCACGCGCCCGACGCCGTCCACATCCCCCTGTCCGAGCTGCCCGAGCGCATCGATGAGCTGCCGGAGGCCGAGCTCGTCGTCGTGTGCCGCAGCGGCGGGCGCTCGGCGCGGGCCACCCAGTGGCTCAACCACGCCGGCTTCGAAGCCCGCAACCTGGACGGCGGAATGAAGGCGTGGTGGGCGGCCGGGCTGCCGTTGCAGGCGGCGCAGGGCGTCGAACCCTCGGTCTGGTAACCGCCACGGCGCACCACCGCGGGTGGTCGCCAGTTACCCGCCACCACCCAAGCGCGACTACAGTCGCCTGCCATGGGAAAGAAAAGTCGCCGTCGGCAAGAGTCCGGCGCCAAGAAGCCCAAGCGGGTAGAGATCCCCTACGTCGAGCGGCCCTTTGAAGGCTTGCCGGGGGAGACCGACTGGGTGTCGATGCGCGAGATCATCCCGGCAGCCACCGCCACCGCCCGGCTCACCGAGGAGCACGGCGGGGAAGAGGTCACCGTCGTCACCATGCTGCCCGACATGTGGCCGGCGATGCGCCGCAGCGACGGCCGCCTGCTCGTCGCGCTGCAAACCGCCGGTGGCTCCGGGGACGCCAGCCGCGACGTCTCCGCCGCCTTGCTCATGGCCAAGGACGCCGACCCCGGTGACCCGATCACCAACCTCGGTCACCTCGAACCCGGCCCCCGGCTGCAAGACATCCTCGATCTTGAGGTGCCCTTCGAGGTCACCG
>DATGSB010000060.1:0-2145 GCA_035303045.1 Actinomycetaceae bacterium
TGTTCACCAGTGTCGCGGAGTTGATGGTGATGACCGGGCCCATGCTCCAGGTGGGGTGGTCGAGGGCCTCGCGGCGGGTGACGGCGAGCAGATCACCCCGGCTCTTGCCGCGGAAGGGCCCGCCGGACGCCGTGAGGATGAGGCGGGACACTTCGTCGCGGCGACCGGCGCGCAGCGCCTGGGCCATGGCGGAGTGCTCGGAGTCGACCGGCACGATCTGATCAGGACGGGACGCGGCGGCCATGACGAGCTTGCCCCCGGCGACGAGTGATTCCTTGTTGGCCAGGGCCAGCCGGGATCCCGCGCGCAAGGCGGCCAGGGTCGGGGCGAGCCCGACCGAGCCGGTCACGGCGTTGAGGACGATGTCGCTGCCGCCACCGGCCAACTCGACCATCGCGTCCGGACCGGTGATGATCTCGGGGGTGGGAGCCGTCTGCCCGCGTTGCCGCGCGTGGGCGTCGAGGGCGTCGCGCAATGCGGCTTCCTCGTTGCGGGCGAGGCCCACGAGGGGGACGTCGTGTTCGGTCACCTGGCGTGCAAGTGTCGCGAGGTCGCTACCGCCGGCCCCGAGTGCCGCCACGCGAAAACGGCCCGGATGCGCCGCGAGGACCTCGAGCGCCTGGGTGCCGATGGAGCCCGTGGCGCCCAGCAGCGTCAGTGTCGTCATTCGACCGCCAAGAGCACCTCGACGGCTCGGTCGAGGTAAGCGTCGACGACGCCCTCGGCATAGGCGGCGTCGGCCCGTGCGGCGGGGAACGTGGTGGCGCGAAGCTCGGTGGCGCTCAGCTCTCCACCGGCGTCGAAGTAGGCGACGAGCCGGTCCATGACGGCGTCGACCGCATCCCGGTCGTACCCGCGCCCGCGCTCGGGGGGCGCGAACCGCTCGCCCGAGGGCCGGATCAGTCGGGGGTAGAGCGTAGTTGCGAGTTCGGCGATCTCCTCGAGCCAGGCTTCTTCGCCATGCTTGGCGATGTACACCTCGCGGCGGCGTTGCACCATCGCGGCTTCCAACCGGTCGAGGGCCGAATCGACCGCGTTCGTGTCATACCCGGCGCGCACGAGGTCGAAGGCCGCCGTGCGTACATCGCGTTCCGAGATCATCGTGCCGTCGGCCGTGGGTTGGGCACCGAGAACTCCCTCGATGGCACCCTCCTCGTAGGCATGGCGGGCTCGGGTAAAGAACTCCTCGACCTGTTGCTGGTCGTAGCCGACGGACAGCCGTCGGGCGAGTGGGAACATCCCGCTCACGGTCCCTCCTTGCGTGCCGTGGTGGCGTCGATCAACTCCGCAGCGAGTTGACCGCAAGCCCCGTCGATGTCGCTGCCGCGCGTGTCTCGCACCGTCGTCGGGATGCCTGCGGCGCGCAGCGTATCAACGAAGGCTCGTTCGACGTGGGGTTCTGAGGCCGTCCACTTCGATCCCGGTGTCGGGTTGAGGGGGATGGGGTTGACGTGCACCCAGCCGCGTCCCCGCGCCAACAGCTCGTCGGCCAGGAGTTGGGCGCGCCAGGCATGGTCGTTCATGTCCTTGATGAGCGCGTACTCGATACTCACCCGCCGCTTGGTTCGTTCGAAGTAGCGGTGGGCCGCGTCGAGCGCCTCCGCCACCTTCCACCGCGAGTTGATGGGGATGAGCTCGTCGCGCAGTTCGTCGTCCGGGGCATGCAATGACAACGCCAGGGTGACGGGCAGGCCCTCGTTGCTCAGCTTGTCGATCGCGGGGACGAGACCCACCGTGGAGACGGTGACGTTGCGCGCCGATAGCCCGAATCCTTCGGGGGTCGGGCCGATCATGCGACGAACCGCGTTGACGACGACCCGGTAGTTCGCCAGCGGCTCCCCCATGCCCATGAACACGATGTTGCTCAGCCGGGTAGGGCCGCCCTCGAGCGCACCGTCACGGCAGGCGCGGGCCGCGTGCCGGACCTGTTCGGCAATCTCGGCGGTGGACAGGTTGCGGGTCAGGCCCTGCTGGCCGGTGGCGCAGAACGGGCAGGCCATGCCGCAGCCGGCCTGGGAGGACACGCACAGCGTGGCGCGGTCCGCGTAGCGCATGAGGACCGACTCCACCATGGCGCCGTCGTGCAGCCGCCACAGCGTCTTGCGGGTCGCTCCGCCGTCAGCGCTCATCGTGCGGACCTCCCCC
>DATGSB010000061.1:0-2409 GCA_035303045.1 Actinomycetaceae bacterium
CCAGCCGCGCCGCGATTTCTTGGGCCCGGCGCAGCGTGCGGGCATCGGCCTGCCGGTCCTGCGGCACGGCCTCGATGAGCTCACCTTCCTCATCGGTCTCGCCCGGGGCGGTGCTGCCCGGCCGCTGCGCCGTCGTGGTCGTCCGGCTCGCCGCGGCGGCGACGAGCACCGGGCCACCCGCGCCGGCCGCGGGCTCGAAGAGCGTGGGTTCACTATCGAGTTCTTTCGGCTTGGGCCGACGTCGCGTGGACGACGGACGCGAGCGATCGCTGTGCCGCTCGACCGGCGTGTCGGCCTCGACCTCGTTTCAACCGGGTTCCGCCGCGGCCGGATCGAGCAGGAAGTGGGTTTCCCAGATGTGGCGCAGCACGGCTTCGGGGGTCGACTCCGAGGCCTCGTCGACGTGGATGCGCCCCGACAGCGCCACCACCATGGCGTCGTACACGGCGGTGGCGTACCGGTGCCGCGGCGAACCCTCGGGGGCGGCGCGCCCCTCGCCGGCCTCGGTGATGCCCCGCAGCTGCAGGAGTTCCATCGTCACGAGGTAGAGGTCGATCGCCCCGCGCACGCTGCTGCCCTGGCGGATCTCGGGATGCTCCCGGGTGGCCCGGGTGAGCTGGACGGCGTCGTGGCGCAGGCTCTCGGCCAGGCGGGCGGGCGCGCCCGCCGTGCCGTCGTGACTCACGCCGTCGCCCTGCGTTCCGCTCGCATGCGTGCCGTTGGCGTGCATGGCCACGATCGCGAGCTCCGCCTCCGCGTCCTGGTACCCCACCTCGAGCCGGTTGAACCGGTCGTGCACGCTCATCGCCAGCGCCGTGGTGCCGACGTTGTCGTGCGGGTTCATCGTTCCGATGACCCGGAAGGTGGGCGCGGCCGCCACCCGGCCGATGCGCGGGACGACGATCTCGCGTTCGGTGATCGCACTCAGCAGCGTGTTGATGGTGTCGTCCGGGGCGCGGTTGAACTCCTCGATGTAGAGGAAGCCGCCCTCGCGCATTGCCCGCAGGAGGGGGCCGTCGACGAAGTTGTCGTCGCGGTACCCCTCCTGCAGCACGCGCGCCGGATCGTGGGATCCGATGAGCTTGGCGGGGGTGAGGTCGGCGTTGCCCTCGACGAGCACGACGGGCACGCCCCACTCGGCGGCGATCGCCCGCAGCAGCGTGCTCTTCGAGGTGCCCGGTGGGCCCTCGACGAGGATGTCGCGCCCGGCCTCCAGCACGGCGAGGATGAGGTCGAGCTCGCGCTGCCGCCCCACCACTCGCTCACCAATGCGCTGGCGCATCGTGGTCATCGGCATCGACTCACTGCACCGAGGCCGCGCCGTCGACGGGAAGCTGGGCCCCCGAGACGTAATAGGCCTGGTCCGAGGCAAGCCATGCGACCGCGTTGGAGACGTGCTCGGGTTCGATCCACGCCTTGCCCATGGGGTTGAGCCCGGCGAAAGCCGGTTCGGCGTCCTCCGCGCTCGGGTCGTCGAGATCCGGCCGGAACAGCTTGTAGGCGGCCTTGTTCTTCACCATCGGCGTATCGATCGAGTTGGGGTGAATGGTGTTGACCCGGATGCCGTGCGGCCCGAGTTCGTTGGCCAGCACCTTCATCAGCCCGACAATGCCGTGCTTCGCGGTGGTGTAGGCCGCGACGTTGGCCAGGCCCTTGAAGCCGGCGAGGGAGGAAATGATGATCACCGAGCCGCCCGGGCCGGCGGCCATGAGGTGCTCGGCAGCTGCGGAATAGGTGTGCCAGACACCGGTGGTGTTGATGTCGTGGATGTCCTGCCACGCCCGCTCGTCGACCTTGTGGGTGTCGGAGCCGAAGGTGAAGATCCCGGCGTTGGCCACGACGATGTCGAGCCGGCCGAGCTGGGCGACCGCCTCATCCACCACCGTGCGCAACGCCGCCAGGTCGCGGACGTCGGCCTGGCGGGCGACGATCCGGCGATCGAGGGCTTCGACCTGGCGCACGGTCTCTTCGAGATCCTCCGGTGTGGCGAGCTCGTAGAAGCCCTCGAGGCTGTCGACCGGCGCGCAGATATCCACCGCGATGATGTCGGCGCCCTCCTGAGCGAGACGGACTGCGTGGGCGCGGCCCTGGCCGCGCGCGGCGCCCGTGATGAAAGCGACTTTCCCTTGTAACTGACCTGCCATGTGGTGTCTCCTTTGCTACTTCGTGAGGAGCCCGGCGTCCACCGGCAACGGCACGCCGGTGATGTAGCGGGCTTCGTCCGTCGAGAGCCACAGCAGCGCGTTGCTGATGTCGACGGGCTGGACCCAGGGGTGGGTGGGGGCGAAGGACTCGATGCCCGCGTTGCCGCTGACGATGTCCAGCCGGCCCAGTTGGGCGACGCCGTCGTCGACGGCGGCCTTTGAGGGCCGCGAAGTCGCGGACGTCGGTTTCGGTGGCGATGATTCG
>DATGSB010000062.1:0-6991 GCA_035303045.1 Actinomycetaceae bacterium
GAGGCCAGGTTCGCCGCCCGGAAGCACGCGGTGGATTCCGCGCCCGGCTTCGAAGGGTTCCAGTTGTTGCGCCCCGTCGCCGGGGAGGACCGCTACTTCGTGGTCACCACCTGGGCCAGCGAGGAGGACTTCCAAGCCTGGCGCAACTCCGCCGAGTTCGCCCACGGGCACGCCGCGACCGGCGACCCGGACCGCAAGCCGGTCTCCTCCGGCGCCGACCTGCTGGAGTTCGAGGTCGTGGACCTGGGCTGACCCGATCCACGACCCCATCGCGGACCATGAGTGCCACGACGGCCGACCAGCTCCGAGACCTTTAGCGGGCACGCCCTAGGCGCACACCGTGAGGCCGGATGCCCCGTTCGACAGGCGGCGTACCTCGATGCGTTCGGCGATGCGGGACTTCAGCTCGCTCACGTGGCTGACGATGCCCACCGAGCGCCCCCCGGCCTGCAGCCCCGAGAGCTCCGCGAGCACCGCGTCGAGGGTGTCGGGGTCCAACGACCCGAAGCCCTCGTCGATGAAGAGCGTCTCGAGGCTCACGCCGCCCGCTTCGCTGGTGACGATGTCGGCGAGCCCCAGCGCCAGGCACAGCGACACGTAGAACGTCTCCCCGCCCGAGAGGGTGTGAGGGTCCCGGGCCGTGTCGGTGAAATTGTCGCGCACTTCCAGGCCCAGCCCGGCCCGGAGGGATCGTTGACCTCCCTCGCGCTCGTCGATTCGAGCGAGGCGATAGCGCCCGTCCGACATGGCATCCAGCCGGTGATTGGCTGCGGCCACGACGTCCTCGAAGCGGCGCAGTAGCACGTAGGTAGCAAGTGTCGTCGCGTGGTGATTGCCCTCGGCCCCCGCCGCGATGGACGCCATGCGCAGCACCGCCCGGGCGCTCGTCGACTTTTCGTCGAGGGTGGCAAGGCGGCCCAACAGTTCCTCCCGGGCGCGTTGCGCTCGGCTGAGGACACCCCCGGCGGTTGTTGCGTCGTCGGCGGCGGCGAGCAGGGCGCTGCGGGCCTCGGTGGCTGCCTGGGCGTGCGCGGCCACCGCCGGGTCCTCCGTGCCGGTGAGGCTGGCAACGGCAGGTTCGGCCAGGCCGTCCGCGACCCGCTGACGCTGGCGGTGATAGTCGGCCACAGCATCGGTTGCCGCACTAAGCTCCTCGCGCGGCATCGTGGCCGCGTCGACCTCGGCCACCGACGCGAAGCCCGCCGCGGTGAGCTCGGCGTCGAGGTCGGCGGCCGCCTGCGCGGCGGCCGTCTTGTGTGTGGCGACGGCGCGCAGTGCCGTGGCGAGGCGCTCACACCACTGGGATCGCCGCCGCAGGGCCTCGGAACGCTCGCTCAGACTGTCGGCCCCGGCAAGCTGGGCGTTGATCGCTGCGGTGTCCTCCGCGAGCCGGTCTCGCGCGGCCTGGGCGGCAACCCGGGCCTGTGCCAGGTCGCGTTCCGATTGCGCGGCCTCCTCGCTCAGCCGCGCGCTGGCGTCGTCGAACTCGGTGAGCTCCTCCGCGAGTTCGGCCGCCTCCGCCGCTGCCTGCTCGGCGGCAGCGACAGCGGCTTCGGCTTGCGCCAGCCGCTCGGCGGCCTCCGGCACCCCCACCCCGCCGGATTGCTCCTCGTACGTGCGACGCCGCTCTGCCAGCACGTCGCGCGCGGCCGCGGCGTCAGCGAGTTCGGCGCTGAGCCGGTGGGCCTCGGCCTCGGCTTGTTCGACGGCCTCGAGGGTCACGGCCTCCTCGGGTGGCGCGGCGGGTGCGGGGTGGGAAGTGCTGCCGCACACGGCGCACGCCTCGCCTTCGGCGAGGTCGGCCGCCAGGGTGCCGGCAAGCCCCGCTACCCAGGCCTGGCGCAGCCGGCCGGCCTCCCCGTGAGCGGCACCAGCGCTGGCCCCGAGTTCCTGCGCGCGACGGGTCGCCTCGGTGAGTTCCCCGGTGGCCGCCACGGCGGCTTCGGCGGCCGCATGCACACCGCGTGCGGCCTCCCGCGTCGCTTCGGCAGAGACCGCCGCGGCGGCGGCGCGCTGGGCGGTGGCCTGGCGGGACACAAGTTCGGCGCGCGCCTGTGGGCGCGCCTCGCGGCGCTCACGCAAGGCGGTGAGGGCGTCGTGCGCCTGCGTGATCGCGGCGCCCTGTGCCGCCAGCTCCGAACGGCGTGTTTCCAGCCCGGCCTCGACCTCGAGGAGTTCCTCGAGGCCGCCCAAGAGTCGGTGGCATTCGCGGGCGAGGCCGTCCAGTTCCGCGGCGTCTTCGTGGGCCGCCAGCTCCTGCCCGTCGGCCGCCGCGCTCACCTCGGCGCGCAGTTGCGCGAGCAACTCGGCGGCGGCATCCGCGTCCTCAGCGGCGCGCCGGGAGCGGCCCATCGATGCCGCCAGCGCCGCCGCACGTTCCGCCGCGCGCACCCGCTCCTCCTGCAGCGCCATGGCGGCGGCCTGCTGCTCAAGATCGTGGCGTTCGGCAATGAGCCCCCGGCGCCGCTCCAACAGGCGGTCGAGCTCCTGGGCGGCGGTAAGTGCGCTGGTCGCCTCCTCTTCGGCGGCGGCGGCGTCCTCCTTGCGGGCCAGCGCCGCCTCGTGGGCTGCCCGCGCCCGAGCGACAACCCGCTCGCTCGCCTCGGTGAGCGTTGCCGCATCGAGTTCCGCCTCGGCTCGGGTGAGCAGCTCGTGCTCGGCGCCTGCCTCCTCGACCTCCGCCGCGGTGAGGAAACCGCGCACGGCCTCGCCCACGGCGCCCCTGACGGCGTCGAGTTCGCGCCGGGCGGCGCGGGCCCGGTCGGCGAGTTCATCCTGAACGGCGACGTAGATCTGGGTGCCGAACACCTCCTGCAGCACCGCGCGACGATCCTCCGGCTTGGCTTGCAGGAAGGTGGCGAACTGCCCTTGGGGCAGCACCACGGTCTGGGTGAACTGCTGCGCGCTCAGCGGCAGCACCCGGCTCAGCTCCGTCGCTACCTCCTGCGGGGTCGCCGCCAGCGGCTGTCCGAAGGCTTCCGGCGCGGAGTCCGGCGCAGCGCTGTGGGCGGCGGGATCCCAGTGCGTCAGCTGCCACAGCCACGCCTTGGCGTTCTCGCTCGTCGTGCCCTCCCCACGGCGCTTGGGCCGCTCGTGCTTGGGCACGCGGTGCACCCGGTAGGTGGCCGTCGACGTGGAGAACACCAGCTCGATGCGCGGCGTCGTGGAGGGGTCGGCGTGGTTGGAATGCAGCCGCTGGTTGCTCGCGCGCTCCGAGGCGAGCCGGTTGTAGAGGGCGTAGACGATCGCGTCGATGATGGTGGATTTCCCGGCGCCCGTCGGGCCTTCCAGCAGGAAGAGGCCGCTGGCCGAGAGCTCGTCGAAATCGATCTCGTAACGTTGCGCGAAGGGGCCGATGGCCTGCAGCGCGAGATAGTGGATTCGCATCAGGCACTGCGCTCCTCGGCCAGGACGGCCTCGTAGGCGGCCCGCAACACCCGCTGCTCGGCCGGATCTGGCGCGTGGCCGCTGACGGCGGTCACGAAGTCGGACACGACGTCGAGCGGGTCGTGCGCCGCCTGAATCTGCGGGGACAGCTGGCGGGGCGCGGTCGCAGGAACGTGGCGCACGATGAGCGCGTGCGGAAAACGCTCCCGCACCGCGCCGACCATGCCGGCCGGGCGGTGATCGTCGGTGACCGTCACCCGCACCCAATCGTCGGCTTGGGAAGCAAACCTCGGCGAGCACACCTCCGCCAACGTGCCCCGCACCTCCGACAGGCGCCGCGGCTGCGGCGCGGGGATGAGCTCGACCTCCGCCACCCCAGCCTCGGTCATGCGGACGATGGCGCTGGACTTGCGGTGATGCTGCTCGGAGAACGAGTAGGCCAGCGGAGACCCCGAATACCGCCCGAGCGTGTGCTGCCCCTCGGGGCTCACGCGTTGCGGGCCGTGAAGGTGGCCGAGTGCCACGTAGTCGACTTCTTCGGCCCCCGTACCCGAGAACACCCCGAACGGCACCGAATCCGCGCCGCCCACCCGAATGTCCCGCTCGGAATCCGAGGCCTCCCCGCCGGTGACGAAAGCATGAGCCATGACGACGGCCGGCAGCCGCCGAGCCGCGCGCTGCCGGCGCGCTGCCAGATCCGCCCGTACACGGCCCATCGCCGCACCCACTACGGCTTCGTGCGAGCGGGCGAGGGTATCGCCCGGACGTTCGGCGAGCTCGAAGCGAACCACGTCGGGGTCGAGATACGGCAGGCCGTAGACGAGTACCTCGCCGCCGTCGGAAGCGGGCAGCACGACGGGGGTCGCCACGCCCGACACCCGCGAGAGGATGCGGACGCCGTCGCGCAGGAGCGGGGCGGCGAACCCGAGACGCGATGCCGAATCGTGGTTGCCGGGCGTGAGGATGACGTGGGCGGTCTCGCTCAGCCGCTGCAACGCTTCGGCGAGGAGCTCGACGGCGGTGACAGGTGGAATCGCGCGGTCGTACACATCCCCCGCCACGACCACGGCGGCGACGCGCTCCTCGCGCGCAACGGCCACGAGGTGGTCGAGGAACGCCTCCTGGTGGCTGTGGAGATCTTCCCCGTGCAGGGTGCGCCCCAGGTGCCAGTCGGCGGTGTGCAAGATGCGCATGACTCGACGGTAGCCCGGGGCACTGACACCCCACGCCAGCCGCTGCCGCGCGGCCCTAGAATGACGCCAGAAACTTCAAAGGGGGCGCGATGTTGGTGACGGAGACGTGGCCCACCGAAGTCACGTTGTTGCTCGTGGCGTTCGTGCTGTGCGGCCTCATCGGCCTCGAGCGACAGTTCCGGCAGAAGAGCTCGGGATTTCGCACCCACGTGCTCGTCGGGATGGGGGCCGCGACCTTCACGCTCGTGTCCAGCATGGGCTTCACCACGCTGCTCGGTGAGGACGTCACCCTCGACCCGTCGCGCATCGCGGCCCAGATCGTGTCGGGAATCGGATTCCTCGGCGCGGGCGTCATCTTCACCCGCCGCAACATCGTGGTGGGTCTGACGACGGCGGCCACGATCTGGGTGACGGCCGCGGTGGGCATGGCCGCGGGCGCAGGCATGGTCATCCTCGCGGCAACGCTCACGGTGCTCGACCTGCTCTGCCTCATCGTCCTCGCCCCGCTCATGCGCAAGATCCCCACGCAGGACCGCCGCCGGGTGCTGCGGGTGCGCTACGAGGATGGCCGCGGCACGTTGAGCCACATGTTGCGGATCGCTTCGGAGGAGGGATTCACCGCCTCGATCCTGTCCACCGACCGCGAAAAGGTTGACGGCGTGGGGGTCGTGGACATGGACGTCCGCTTCGTCGGGCGGCCGCAGGTACGCCACCTCATGCCGCATTTGCAGGAGGTCGAAGGCTTGCGATCGGTGCGGTTCCGCTACGAAGACGATGACGACGAGGACTAGTTGCCGCCCCGACCACGGCCTCCTATGGTGATGTGACTCACACCACCTCTCACTGAAGTGAGGTCCCGCCATGACCACCGCACCAGCGGGCTATTCCTTCGACACAGATCTCCCGCCGTCCCCGGTCACCCGAGAGCAGCTCCAAGAACTCCTCACCGACGTCATGTGGACCGACGCGGATGCGCAGGCGCTACGCCGCGCCGGGGAGATCCTCGAACCACAGGTCTCCGACGTCCTCGACGCGTGGTACGACTTCATCGGTTCCACACCTCACCTCGTGCAGGTGTTCGCGGGCACCGACGGCCAGCCCGACACCGACTACCTCGGGCGCGTACGCGGCCGCTTCGAGCAGTGGGTCATCGACCTGTGCAAGCGGCCGTTCGACGAGCAATGGCTTGCCTATCAAGAAGAGATCGGCCTGCGGCATCACCCGACGAAGAAGAATCAGACAGACGGCGTGGACTCCGCGTGGCGGCACGTTCCGATGAAGGACATGCTGGCCCTCGTCGTGCCGGTCACGCTGACCATCCGCGACTTCCTCGCCCGCGAGGAGACCGACCGGGCGCAGTTGGACGCCATGCAGAACGCCTGGTTCAAGGCCGTGACCGTCACGCTGGTGTTGTGGGCGCGGCCCTACGCCGGCGAACTGTGGTGAGCACCTCGACGCACGCGTGAGGGTGCCGGACTAGTCCTGCTGATCGGCCAGAGCCTCGAGCACCGTGTCGTGAAGGTGGCCGTTGGTGGCCACCGCATTGCCCCCGAACGGGCCGTCCGTGCCGGCCGTGTTGGTGAAGCGCCCACCGGCCTCCGTGACGATCGGCACGAGAGCCGCCATGTCGTACACCTCGAGCTCGGGTTCACACGCGATGTCCACGGCCCCCTCGGCCACGAGCATGTAGGACCAGAAGTCACCGTAGGCTCGCGTGCGCCAGCAGCGCTGCGCCATGTTGAGGAATGCCCGCAGGCGCCCCTGCGCCGCCCAGCCATCCAGCGACGAATAGCTCAGCGAGGCGTCCGCCAGCTCGGTGACCTGGGAGACTTGGAGCTGACGTGCCGAGGACAGCGCCCGGCCGCTCCATGCCCCGGCCCCTCGGCTCGCCCACCAGCGGCGGCCCAAGGCGGGGGCTGAGACGAGCCCGACGACGACGTCGTCGTCCTCGACGAGCGCGATGAGCGTGGCCCACACCGGCACGCCGCGCACAAAGTTCTTCGTACCGTCGATGGGATCGATGATCCATCGGCGGGGGGAGTGGCCGCTGGCCCCGTACTCCTCGCCGAGCACGGAATCCCTGGGGCGGGTGCGCTTCAGCTGGGCTCGCACGATCTCCTCCGCGCTGCGATCGGCGTCGGAGACCGGGCTGAGGTCTGGCTTCGTCTCTACCTGCAGGTCGAGGGACTGGAAGCGCGACATGGTCTGGCCGTCCACCTGGTCGGCGATGACATGGGCAAGGCGAAGATCGTCGTCGTATCGGGGACGGGAAGCAGGCATGGCACCAACGTAGCCTCGCCGGCGCCGGGGGAGGGGCGCACCGCGCCGGTCAGTAGGCGTCGAGTTCGCTGGCGTGGCGGTCGGTGAGCAGCCGGCGGAAAGAGTCGAGGCGTGCGGCGGCACCCGGGCCG